>DASSBI010000240.1:0-14048 GCA_035698965.1 Gaiella sp.
CTCGCGGTCGCGCTTGCCGTGTCGACGGCTATCGCGTTCGGCTGGATGCTCACGTTCCTCCACGCGGCCCGCTCGACGATCCGCCGGCTCGCGCTGGCGATCGCGGTCGTGGCGGGCTGCGCGGTCGCGGGCTTCGTCCCGCCGGGCGCGCTCCTCGGCCCGGCCGGAGCGGCGGCAGCAGGGCTCGTGCTGTCCGCGGCGGTGCTCGCGCTCGTCCGCCCGGTCGGACTGCGCTCGGCGTGGCACTACCTGCGGGAGCTCGCCTGACGCCGCCCGTGACGGTGGTGGTCCTCTCGTGGAACGGCCGCGAGGACACGCTCGCGTGCCTTCGCTCGCTCGCTGCGGCGACGTACCCGGGTCTCCGGGTCATCGTCGTCGACAACGGCTCGAGCGACGGGAGCGCCGAGGCCGTGGCGGCCGCCCATCCGGACGTCGCGCTCATCCGGCTCGACGCCAATCTCGGGTTCGCCGGCGGCATGAACGTCGGCATCGCCGAGGCCCTGTCGCGCGGCGCCGAGCTGGTCATGCTCCTGAACAACGACACGGTCGTGGAGCCGGGGTTCGTCGAGCCGCTCGTCGATGCGCTCGAGCCCGGCGGGGATGCGTCGGCTGCCTGCTCGCAGATCGTCTTCCGCGACGACCCGGCCACGGTCTGGTACGCGGGGGCGTCCTTCCGGCCCGGACGCGGCCATCACGGGTCCAATCGCGGCTACGGCCGGCCGCGAATCGCCGCGACCACACCTCCGTTCGTCACCGACCGCGCGTGCGGTGGGGCGATGCTGGTACCCGCGGCTGCATTTGCGGAGCTCGGCAACTTCGACGAGTCGCTGTTCGCGTACGCCGAGGACACGGACTGGTCGCTGCGATCCGCCCGTGCCGGGCGAAAAGTCCTGGTGGTCCCGGCGAGCGTCGTCCGGCATGCCGTTTCCGCCGCTTCGGGGGGCGCGTCGTCGCCCGACACGCTGTACTACAGCCTCCGAAACGGGCTCGTCGTCGCTGAACGGTGGTCGCCGCTCGGCCCGCTGCGAACCCGGCTCCGTCGCGGGGAAGCCGTCGCGGCTCACCTCGTGCAGGCGTTGCGGTCGGGCCGCCGGAAAGCCGGCATGCGTGCCGTGTGCGACGGCTGGCGCGACCTCCGAGCGGGCCGGCTCGGGCCGCGGCATGCGGCGTAGGATCCCGTGATGCGGGGATGGGGAGAGCCGTTTCGCGCGAGCCTCGGGCTCGGTCTGCGTCAGCTCGGCCGCCGCAGGCACCTGCGCGAGGCGATCGTCCGGCTCGCCGTTCCCATGGACCCGAGCCGGTATCTCGAGATTCCATGGGCCCTGCGTCGTCTGGGCGCCGCCCGGGGGGAGCACGTCCTGGACCTCGCGAGCCCGAAGCTGTTCTGCGTCGTGCTCGCCCGGCACGGCATCCGGGTGACGTCTGTCGACCAGCTCTCGGAGGAGATCGAGAAGTGGCAGGAGATCGCCCGCGACGAGCCCAATCTCGTGCTTCGGGTCGGCGACGGTCGTGCGCTGCCGTTCGACGACGAGAGCTTCGACCATGCGACGAGCATCTCGGTGCTCGAGCACGTCGGCGGAGATCGCGGCGACGAGGAGGCGCTTCGCGAGCTGGCTCGGTGCGTGCGACCCGGGGGGCGACTCGCGCTGACGTTGCCGCATGCGCCGGTCGCGTGGGCCGAGTACCGGTCGACGTCCGCCTACGTGGACGAGGGAGCGCGCGACGAGGGAGGACGCGTGTTCTTCCAGCGCTGGTACGACGACGAGGGGCTCGACCGTCTCGTCGGGGCGATCGATTCCGTCGAGCTCGTGGAGCGTGACGTGGTGAGGCTCTCCCCGAATCTCAACGCGGCGTACGTGAGGACGTTCCCGCTCCTCGTGCCGCTCGGGCTGTTCTACGGCCTCCTCGCCCGCGAACGCCGCGGGGAGGACGGCGACGTCGTCCGTCTCATCCTCTCGCGGCGATGAGACTGATCCGCCGCGATCCCGGCCTCTGGCTCCTGCTCCATCTGCGGCGTCCCGGAGATCGGCGCGGAGACACCCGCGGATCGTGCGCCGTGTGTGGCGCCGAGACGCGATTCGTTCGCAACTCGTGGATCCTGCCCGCCGACCTGGCTCGCGAATGGCCCCGTGAATTCGTCGATCGCGAGAGCCAACTCTGCGCGGAGTGCGGAGCCAACCGACGGGTGCGGCGCATCGCCGAGGTGGTGGTCTCGCTGTACGGGGAGAACTCCCGCTCGATCACCGAGCTCGTGCGGGAGGAGTCCTTCCGCCGGCTCGCCATCGCCGAGATCAACAGCATCGGCCGCATGCACGCCTTTCTGGCCGACCATCCAGGGCTCTCGTACTCGGAGTATCCGGAGGAAGACCTGATGAAGTTGTCGTACCCGGACGCGAGCTTCGATCTCGTTCTCACCTCCGACACGCTCGAGCACGTGCCCGACCCCCGTCTCGCGCTGCGTGAGACCCGGCGCGTGCTGCGGGCGGGCGGTCGGCACGTGTTCACCGTCCCGCACGACCCCCGTCGTGAGCGAACGCGCTCGCGGGAGGGGCTACCGGCACAGCACCACGGCCGGGGCGGCGGCCCGTACGCACTCGTGACGCGGCAGGCGGACATGCTCGCGCACACGGACTTCGGCGCCGACGTGGAGGAGATCGTCCGTGAGGCGGGGTTCGACCCGGAGACCTTCTTCGACGGCGTCGAGACGGTCTTCTGCGGAGTCGCCCGCCCGCAGGGACCGTAGACTCACCGCCGTGGCCGGACGCGCTCTGATCACCGGCATCGGCGGCCAGGACGGAGCGCTGCTCGCCCGCCTCCTCCTCGAGAACGGCTACGAGGTGGCCGGGATCGTGCGGCGCGAGCCGGCCGCCTACGTGGACAGCCTCGGCGAGCTCCGCGCGGCGATCGAGCTCGTCGAGGCTGACCTGCTCGATCGCGACTCGCTCGATGCAGCGCTCCGCGCAACCGGGCCGGCGGAGGTGTACAACCTCGCGGCGCCTTCGTTCGTCCCGCGCTCCTGGGACGAGCCCATCCTCACGGCCGAGTTCGCCGCCGTCGGCGTGACAGCGATGCTCGAGGCGATCCGCGAGGTCGATCCGTCGATCCGCTTCTACCAGGCCTCGTCGAGCGAGATCTTCGGCGAGCCGCGCGAGACGCCCCAGACCGAGGAAACGGCGCCGAGCCCGCTGACGCCGTACGGCGTCGCGAAGACGTACGCCCACTTCATCACGTCGAGCTACCGCCGCCGCTACGGAATGTTCACGTGCTGCGGGATCCTCTACAACCACGAGTCGCCCCTGCGCCCCGTCGATTTCCTTCCCCGCAAGGTGGCGCGCGCGGCGGCCGCGATCTCGCTCGGGCTCGAGCGCGAGCTCGTGCTCGGCGATCTCTCCGCGCGCCGCGACTGGGGGTATGCCGGCGACTACGTCCGGGCCATGTGGCTGATGCTCCAGCACGACCAGCCGGGCGACTACGTCGTCGCAACGGGCGAGTCGCATTCGGTCGAGGAGCTCGTCGCGTGCGCGTTCGACGCGGTCTCCCTCGACTGGCGCGACCACGTGCGGAGCGACCCGTCGCTGTATCGCGGCTCCGCCGAGCTCCACGACCTCGTCGGCGATGCGTCGAAGGCGCGGCGCGTGCTCGGATGGAAGGCGGAGGTGCGCCTCGACGGGCTCATGCGGATGATGGTCGAGGCCGACCGCGTGCGGCTTCAGGCGGAGAGCGCCGCCTCGTAGACGCGGTCGTGGGCGCGTGCGGTCGCGTCCCACGTGAAGTGCGCCGCCCGGGCGAGACCGCGTTGTCGCAGCTCGTCCGCGCGGTCCAGGGCCTCCAGGATCCCGCCGGCGATCGACTCCGGCTCGCGCGGATCGAAGAGGACTGCCGCGTCGCCGACCACCTCCGGCAGCGACCCGGCGTCGGACGCGGCGACCGGGCAGCCGCAGGCCATCGCCTCGACGGGAGGCAGCCCGAACCCCTCGTAGAGGCTGGGGAAGACGAGCGCGGAGGCACGGCGATAGAGCGAGACCCGCGTCTCGAGCGCCGCGTCGCCGAGCGTGTCCACGCCCTCGGGCATCCTCGCGGTGTCGCGCCCTGCTCCGGTCAGCACCAGACGGAGCCCCGGGCGATTGCGCCGAACGGCAGCGAACGCCTCGTAGAGCCGCGCGTGGTTCTTGTGCGGCCATGGACGCGCGGGGTAGTAGAGGAACGGCTCCCGCGCGATGCTCGGATCGGGCGTGAACCGCACACGGTCGACGCCCAGGTGGATCGCGTGCACGCGGTCGGGGCCGAGCCCGAGCCGCTCGACGACCCGTTCCCTCACCCACTCGCTGATCACGATCACGTGATCGGCCCGTCGCGCTGCGCGGTCGTAGGCGAGCCGGCGGAACAGCCGCTCGCCGCGCGGGAAGAGCTCCGGCAGATCGAGGTGCTGGACGTCGAGGAGGGTCAGCACGGTGGGCTGCCCGGCGGGTGGGACCGGCACCGTGAGCGGGTAGTGGACGACGTCGGCGCGCTCGAGCTGTCGCCGAAGAGCACCTGGCCGGAGCCACGTGCTTCCCATCGCGCGGAGCCGCCCGCGCGTCGACGTCGACGCGGGGTACCCGGCGGCGACGACGGACGGCAGGCCGTCCGCCGCGTCGGGTGCGAGCGTCGGGACGAGCGCCTCGTACTCCTGCTCCCCGACCCGCGCGAGCGCGCGGCACAACTCGCGCGCGTATGTCTCGCTCCCGCCCGAGATCCCGGGAACGAGCGTGAGGAGCGGGAGGCCGACGACCATCCGCCGATCCTAGAGCGGGATCCCTTCGCGACGCCGAGACCATTCCCGCGGTTGTGGAGCGATCGGCACGGACTCGATGTCGTTCCGTGACCGACACGTGTCGACTTCCGCGTTAGGCTCGAAGCGTGGGGAGGAGGTCGGTGGCCCAGGAGGTTGGCAGCCGGCGACATGTCGCGAATGGACAGATCTGCCGGAGTCCCGCCGCCGCGGCTCGGCGGCGACCCGCCAGGGCCAGGCGGGCCGGGGCCGGGGCTCCACTTCGCCGGTGCCGGACGAGGCGACGGACAACGGCTTTCCGTCGACCGAGGAGGTCGACGTCGATGCGCTCTTCGCGGCGCTCAAGGAGGAGATCCGGCGCTCCGGCGCCGATCCGGGCGCAGCGGGAGAGCCGGATGACCGGCGCGCCGCGCGCGCCGAGGCGGAGCGTCTCTGGCCTGTGTCGGCCGACCGGCCGCTTCGCCTGCGCCCTGGGTTCCGCGGCGGCCTCGGGACCCCGATCAAGGCCGTCCTGCGCAAGCTGATGCGCTGGTACGTCGAGCCGCTCGCGTACGACCAGCGTTCCTTCAATGCCGCAGCGCTGCGTCTGGTCGACGACCTCGAGCAGCGCGTCGCGACACTCGAGGCGGAGCTCGCGCGGCATCGCGCCGCCGACCCGCGCTAGCAGGCGCCGGATGCGGATCGCCGTCCTCCGGCCGCAGGTGCCGTTCGCGCGCGGGGGCGCCGAGATCTTCACGGACGAGCTCGTCACGGAGTTGCGCGCGCGCGGGCACGAGGCGGATCTCGTCTCGGTCCCGTTCAAGTGGTACCCGGGCGCCCGCGTGCTGACCCAGGCGTTCCTCTGGCGGATGCTCGACCTCGAAGAGGCCGACGGCCGCCCGATCGACGTCGTGGTGGCGACGAAGTTCCCCTCCTACGTCGTCCGGCACCGTGAGAAGCGTGTGTGGCTCGTGCACCAGTTCCGGCAGGCCTACGAGCTGGACGGCACCGACCTCGGGCAGTTCGGCCCGACACCTGAGGAGCGCGCGCTCCGCCGGCAGGTGCAGGAGCTCGACCGGCGCGCGCTCGGCGAGGCGACGCGTCTCTTCGCAACGTCGGCGAACGTCGCGGGGCGCCTCGAGCGGTCGACGGGTCTCGTCGCCGAGGTCCTGCCGCATCCCCCGCAGGCACTCCCGTACCGGTCGTCCCCGTCGCAGGGGTTCGTGCTCTCCGCCAGCCGGCTCGATCGCGCGAAGCGGATCGACCTCCTGCTCGAAGCGGCGGCACGCGAGCCCGGCTTCGAGGTCGTGATCGCCTCCGATGGCCCAGACCGCGAGCGGCTCGAGGAGATCGCCCGTGCCCGCGGGCTCGACGGCCGCGTGCGCTTCGAGGGCCGCGTCGACGCGGAGCAGCTCGCGCAGCTCTACGCGACGTGCTCGTCCGTCTACTACGCGCCCGTCGACGAGGACTTCGGGATGGGGCCTTTCGAGGCGTTCCTCTCGGGCAAGCCGGTGATCACGACGACCGACGCAGGCGGCCCACTCGACGTCGTCTCAAACCGCGAGACGGGGCTCGTCGTGCGGCCGGACGCCGCCGAGATCGGGAGCGCGGCGACCTGGCTGCGCGGGCACGAGGAGGAGGCTGCCGCGTTCGGGAGGGCCGGGAAGGCGCTCGCCGACGAGGTGACGTGGGACCGCGCGATCGCGAGGCTCTTCTCGTGAAGGTGGCGTACTTCTCGCCGATGCCGCCGGAGTCGTCCGGGATCGCCGACTACTCGGCGCTCCTCCTGCCGGCACTCCGCGAGCGTCTCGACGTCAGCGTCGTGAAGCGCGGGACGAAGCGCCCACCACGCGGCACGGATCTTGCCGCCTACCACATCGGCAACAACCCCGATGCCCACGGCTGGATCCTGGACGCCTTGCGTCGGCAGGCCGGCGCCGTCGTCCTGCACGACTTCGTTGTGCATCACCTCGTCGCCGGCGTCACGATCGGCCGGCGGAACGGCCACGGCTACCTCGACGCGATGGAGCGGGAGCACGGCGTCGTCGGCCGGCTGCTGGCGCACGGCGTCCTCGACAAGCGGCTGCCGCCCCTCTGGGAGGCCCGCCCCGAGGAGTTCCCGCTCGCGGGCGAGGTGCTCTCGCTCGCGACGGGCCTCGTCGTGCACTCGCGCTACGTCGCGGACCGCGCGCGCGCGGCCGGCTTCGACGGCCCGATCGCCCACGTGCCGCATCCCGCGTGGCCCGACCCGGGTGTCGAGCCGGCTGCGGTCGCCGGTGACCCGCTGATCGGCACCTTCGGGAACGTCAACCAGTCGAAGCGCGTGCCGCAACTGCTCGAGGCCTTCGCGCGGGTCCGCGCCGAGCATCCCGGCGCCCGGCTGCTGCTCGTCGGCGCGACGTCGCCCGGCTTCGATCTCGAGCGCCGCCTGCAGCGGCTCGGGCTCGGCGGCGACGGGATCGTGCGCGAGGGCTACGTCGACGAGCGCCGGCTCTGGGCGCTGATGGCCGCGTGCGACGTCCACGTGAGCCTCCGCTCGCCGACAATGGGGGAGACCTCCGGCACCGCGATCAGGGCGCTGACTCTCGGCAAGCCGCTCGTCGTCTCCGACGTGGGCTGGTTCGCGGAGCTCCCCGACGGCGTCGCCCTCCGGGTTGCCGTCGGCGACGACGAGGTGTCCGGCCTCGCGGCGGCACTTCGGCTCCTCGCCGAGCGGCCCGACGCGCGTGCCGCTATGGGTGCCGCCGCCCGCGCGCTCGCCACGTCAGAGCACGATCTCGGCCGGGTTGCCGAGCTCCAGGCATCGGCGTTCGAGCGGATCAGGGGCGGTGGGGCGGTCGCGGACGACGTCGTTCGCCACGTGAGCGAGGCGGCCGGCGAGGTCGGCATCGCGCCCGGCTCGCCCGAGGCCTCCGAGATCGCGAGACGGCTCGCCGAGGTCGACCTCGGTGGGTGAATCGTGGCGGGCGCGTGTCGCCCGCGTGCCCGATTGGGCATGGCTCGCCGGGATCGTCGTTGCTTCCGCGGCGCTGCGCGTCTGGCTCGTGCGCGCGATGCCGGCGCCGTTCGTTTTCGTCGACGAGCTCATTTACTCCGAGCTCGCGAAGAGCGTCGCCGATGCCGGCAGCTTCGCGGTGCGCGGCGTGCCGACGAGCGGGTACAGCACCCTGTATCCGCTCCTCCTCGCGCCGTCGTACGCGCTCTTCGATGCGGTACCGAGCGCCTATGCGCTGGCGAAGGCGACGAACGCCGTCGCGATGTCGCTCGCGGCCGTCCCCGCCTGGCTCGTCACCCGGCGGGTGGCGGGTCGTGGCCTGTCGCTCCTCTGCTCAGTGATCGCCGTCGCGATCCCCTCGATGGCGTACACGGCGACCCTCGTGACCGAGACGCTCTTCTACCCGGTCGCGCTGCTCTTCGCCTGGACCTTCCTCCGGGTGCTCGAGCGTCCGACCGGCGGCCGGATCGCGGTGCTCGCCGCTGCGCTCGTCGCGGCCGTCGCGACCCGCTCGCAGGCGATCGGGTTCGTCGGAGCCGTGGTCCTCGCGCCGTTCCTGCTCGCGCTGTTGCGACGAGACGGAGCGGTGCTTCGCCGCTTTGCGCCGCTTCTCGGCGGCACCATCGGGCTCGGCCTGCTCGTCGTCGTCGCGCAGCTCGCGCGCGGCCGCTCGCTCTCGGACCTCCTCGGTGCCTACAGCGTCGTCGGCGAGGGCGGCTACGACCTCGGGAACGTGCTCCGCTTCTGGCTCTGGCACGTCGAGGAGCTGACGCTCTACGTCGCCGTCGTCCCGGTCGTCGCGCTCGTGGTGCTGCTCTGGCGGGCGCGGCAGCTTCCCGCCCGGGTGCAGGAGCACCTGGCCGCGACGCTCGCGCTGATCGCGACGTCCACGCTCGTCGTGGGGGCGTTCGCGTCGCGGTTCGCCTCCGACCGCGTCCAGGACCGCTACCTCTTCTTCCTCGCACCGCTCCTCGTCGCCGCGCTCGCGGCATGGGTCGAGCTCGGGGCGCCGCGGCCGCGCGTCCCGCTCGTCGTCGGCGCCGTCGTGGCGGTCGGGCTCGTCGTCGTCTTCCCGTACGTCCGCTTCATCGGCGAGCCCGCGAAGTCGGACACGTTCGGGTTGCTGCCGCTCTGGACCGCGAACGCGCACCTCCTGGCCGGGTCGTACTGGGCGACCGTGCTCGCGGTGGCGCTCGGCCTCGTGGCGCTGCTCTCGCTCGTGCCGGCGCGACAGGCGATGGTGGTGCCGATCGTCCTGCTGGGCCTCTTCGTCGTGCTCTCGCGGCCCGTCTGGTCAGGTCCGCACGGCGTGCTCCGCTCCGGCGAGGGCGCGCTGTTCCAGGGGATCCGAGGCGTCCCGCGTGACTGGATCGACGGCAGCGTGCCGACGGGTGACGAGGTGGCTGTCCTGTGGACGGGGCGCGCGGATCGGTTCACGGTGAACCAGAACGAGTTCTTCAACCGGCGCGTCGGAAGGGTCTACTACACCTCGCAGCCGACGCCGGGAGGCATCGGCGAGACGCCCGTCCGGATCGACGCGGGCGGCGTCGTTCGCACGCCGACGGGCGGGACCGTGGACGCGCCGTACGCGCTACTCGACGGCTCCGTCACCCCCGACGGACGTGTGGTCGCCCGCGACGACCTGGGGACGACGCTCTGGCGTCTCCGCGGGCCGCTCTCGTCGCTGACGAGCGTGAGCGGCCTCTACCCGAACGACACCTGGTCGGGCGCGGGCGTGACGTGGAAGCGCCTGCGCTGCATGGGCGGAGGCCTGCTCGTCGGCCTCCATTCCGATCCGACGCTCTTTGCCGGGCAGCTCACGCGCGTGACCGCGTTCGTGCGGGGGAAGCCCGTGGCGAGCATCGCGGTGGCGCCAGAGGGGACGGCGACGCTCCGGGTGCCGCTCGAGGCCGAGGACGGCCGGTGCGTCGTGCACTTCACGGTCTCGCCGACGCGCGTTCCCGCCGAGGTGATCCCGGGCAACACGGACGACCGCGAGCTCGGGGCGCATTTCGACTCGTTCGTCCAGGAGGAGCCGGCATGAGCCGTAGGCTCGAGGGAGGCTCCAGAGAGCGGAGGCGCCGGCTGTGCCGGGGCCGGGAGCGGGTATGAGGATCGTCGTCGACGTCTCGCCGCTCTCCCATCCGCGCACCGGGATCGGGAACTACATCCGCGGCTCGTTGGCCGGCATGTGCGCGGCCGCCGCAGACGGGCACGAGCTCGTCGCGTTCGCGCCGACGAGCCTGCGCGGGCCGGGCGCGATCCGGGCCGCGCTCGACGGGATCCCGGCCGCGCACCGGCTCGTCCGGCTGCCCGCGTCGCACGCCCTCCGCACGGGATGGAGCCGACTCGGGAAACCCTCCGTGGAGCTGTTCGCGGGGCGCCTGGACGCCTTCGTCTTCAGCGAGTGGATGTACCCCGCGCAGCGCGGCGGCGTGCGCGCGACCGTGTTCCACGATCTCGTGCCGTTCCACCACCCTGAATGGTGCACGGCCCGCACCGTCTCGATGCACACGCACAAGGGGCGGAACGCGGCGGCGACCTGCGACGTCGTCTTCGCGAACTCCCGGTTCACGGCGGCCGACCTGACCGAGACGCTCGGCATCGAGCCGGGGCGGATCGTCCACGCGCCTCCGGGGCTCCAGGACGGCCTCGGCGTGGACGGGCCGGCGGCCGACCTCGGCGGTCCCGCCATCCTCGGGCTCGGGACGATCGAGCCGCGCAAGAACCTCGCCCGCCTGATCGAGGCGTGGCGGCTCCTCGACGGAGAGCTCGGGCTCGTGCTCGCGGGGGGCGAGGGCTGGGGCGAGCGGCCCGATCTCGCCGATCCCCGCATCCGGCGCCTCGGCTACGTCCGAGACGACGAGATCGCGAGGCTCTACCGTGGAGCCTCGGTGCTCGTCTATCCCGCGCTCTACGAGGGGTTCGGCATGCCGATCGTCGAGGCGATGGCCTGCGGCACGCCCGTCGTCGCCTCGGCGCATCCCTCGCTCGACGAGGCGTGCGGCGACGCGGCGGTGCGGGTCGACCCCCTCGACGTCGAGGCGATCGCCACGGGGATCCGGGAGGCTGTCGCCCGCCGCGACGAGCTCGTCGCGCTCGGCCTCGCCCATGTGGCGCGGTTCTCCTGGGAGTCGACGGGAGCAGCGATGCTCGCGGCGCTCGAGGGGCGCGGATGAGCGGCAACCGCCGCCCGGAGGAGGTGGCGATCGCCGTGCGCCGGCCGGGCGGCGAGTACCTGGTCCTCCTGCGCTCGCCGGAGAAGCTCGGGTACTGGCATCTCGTCTCTGGTGGCGTCGACTGGGGTGAGGAGCCGCCCGCAGCCGCCGCGCGCGAGCTGCTCGAGGAGACCGGTCTCGTCGCTGCGCCGGAGCAGCTCGGCGAGCCGCTCGGCTACGACCTCGCAGGCGACCCCGAGCCGGTGCGCGCCCGGTTCCCGGCCGGGACCGAGCGGATCGTCGTCTGGCCGTTCGTGACCGACGCCCCCGCGGGGTGGGAGCCGACGCTCGACCACGAGCACGTCGAGGCGCGCTGGCTCGATCCAGAGGCCGCGGTCGCGCTCCTCGAGTACCCGGAGCCGAAAGAGATCGTGCGGAGGGCCGCCGCGTGAGGGTCGGGATCGACACCTCCCCGCTCGTCCAGACGCGCGCCGGGACAGCGCGGCACGTGCGTGGCCTGCTCGCGGAGCTGACGGGCCGGCCCGGCCTCGAGCTCGTCGGGCTGGAAGCCGGCGGCGAAGGGCGCCTCGCCTCCGTCCGGCGCGATGCGCTCTGGTACCCGTTCCGGCTCGGACACGCCTCGGCGAAGCTCGACGTCCTCCACTGCACCACCTTCCGCGCTCCCGTCTCGCCGCGCGCGCCGCTCGTCGTCACCGTTCACGACCTCGGCGTGATACGGCACCCGGAGGCGTTCCCACGCTGGCACCGGATGACGGGTGCGCTCGCGCTGCGCGGCGGCGTGCGTGCTGCGGACGCGGTCGTCGCGGTCTCGGCGTTCACGCGCGACGAGCTCGTTGCGCGGCTTCGCGTCCCCGTCGAGCGGATCCGTGTCGTCCCGAACGGAGTCGACCCGGTGTTCCGGCCCGACGGCCCGGCCGCCGAGGGCGACTACGTGCTCGCAGTCGGCACGCTCGAGCCGCGGAAGAACCTCGCCGCGGCCGTGGAGGCGGCACGAATCGCCGACGTCGAGTTGCGCGTCGCCGGCGCGGCCGGCTGGGGCGACATCGCAGCCCAGGGTTGGGTCGGCGAGCCGACTGACGAGGAGCTCGTCGCCCTGATGCGCGGCGCGCGCTGCCTCCTCTATCCCTCGCTGTACGAGGGGTTCGGGATCCCGGTGCTGGAGGCGATGGCGTGCGGGACGCCGGTGGTGACGAGCCGGGGAGGCGCGACCGAGGAGGTGGCGGGGGGTGCGGCGGTCCTCGTCGACCCGCGCGATCCGGAGTCGATCGCGGCGGGCATCGAGGAGGCCGAGCGCCGCCGTGACTCGCTCGTCGAGATCGGCCTCGCCCGGGCGTCGATGTTCACGTGGCGGCGCTCCGCCGACCTCGTCGAGGATCTCTGGCGGGAGCTCGCGTGACCCTGCCGGTCGGGGGCTGTCGGCGCGCTGTACGGGCGCGATCGTGCCAGGCACGTTGCCATGTCCGTTCGGGACGCGTCCGCGACGGGCAGGCTGCATACGTGTCAAGTCGTCCGAAAACGACAGGTATTCGTGCCAGGCACGTTGACACGTCCGTTTGCGCCGTGGCCGGCCGGGACGTGTCATGAGCCTCGTCGTGGTCGACGCCGACGTCCTCGGCCGCAGGCGGACGGGCGACGAGACGTACGTCCGGAACCTGCTTCGCACGCTACCCGCGCCCGCTGCCGAGGCCGGGCTCGACCTCGCGGCGGTGACCCGGCATCCGGAGCTCGTTCCCGACGGCGTGCTCCCCGTGCTGCTGCCGGCCCGCTCGCAGGAGCTGCGCATGGCGTGGACGCTCCCGCGGACACTCCGGCGTCTCGGCGCGGCGCTCGCGCACACTCAGTACGCGCTGCCGTTTCGCTGCCCGTGCCCCGTCGTCGTGACCATCCACGACCTCTCCTTCGAGCACGGCCTCATGGGGCGCCGCGACCGTCTCGTCTTCGAGCGCGTGGTGCCGCGCGCCGCGCGCGACGCCGCGCGCGTCCTGACCGTCTCCGAGCGCACGAAACGCGACCTCGTGGAGCAGTACGGCATCCCGCCGGAACGGATCGTCGTCACGGCCAACGGCGTCGACCCGGCATTCCACCCTCCGCGTGCAGCGGGGCCGAGGAGCTCGAGTGACACAGTGTCACTTGGAAAGCCCTATGCCCTCGCCGTCGGGGCGATCCAGGAGCGAAAGAACCAGCGGGCAGCGCTTGCTGCGGCGCGGGAGGCAGGGCTCGAGCTCGTCGTCGTCGGCCCGGTAAAGGACGAGCACGTCGCGGCCGAGCTTCGCGAGGGCGGCGCGCGCCTCGAGGGGTACGTCGAGGTCGAACGGCTCGCCGAGCTCTACCGCGGCGCCGTGTGCCTCGTCCAGTCGTCCCGCTTCGAGGGCTTTGGCCTGCCGGTCGTCGAGGCGATGGCATCCGCGACGCCTGTCGTGACGGTGCCCGACCCGGCGCTGGTCGAGGTCGCGGGCGACGCGGCCGTCGTCGTCCCGGAGGGCGAGCTCGCCGCCGGGATCCGCCGCGCGCTCGAGGAGCGGGACACTCTGGCCACCGCCGGGCTCGTCCGCGCGCGTGCGTTCACGTGGGAGGCGGCTGCTCGTGCCACCGTCACCGCATACGCCGAGGCGCTCGGCCGATGAGTGTCTCCGCGGTCGTCGTCTCGCACGGGCACGCACGCGAGCTCGAGACCCTCGTTCCGGTGCTCGAGCCGCAGGTCGACGAGCTCGTCGTCGTCGCCAACACGCCGGGCTCGGCGCCGCCGGGCCTTCCTCCGAGCATCCGGGTGCTCGAGAACGCCCGCCCTCTCCGGCTCGCGGAGAACGTCAACCTCGGCGTTGCGGCGACGGGCGGCGAGTGGATCGTCTACTCGAACCCGGACGTGATCCCCGCGCCCGACGCGGTCGGCGCGCTGCACGGCTTCGCCTCGACGCGTCCCCGCTGCGGGATCGCCGGCCCGCGCACCGTCTGGCCGGACGGGACGTGGCAGCCGACGCGCCGGAGCTTCCCGACCGTGAGCGGCACGCTCGTCCGCAGGACGCCGCTCCGGCGGCTGTTCCCGCCGCTCGAGCGCCAGACCGCGCACTACCACCTCGACGAGGACGTCGAAGAACCGGTCGAGGCCGACTGGCTGCTCGGTGCG
>DASSBI010000241.1:0-4569 GCA_035698965.1 Gaiella sp.
TAGGCGGCCCAGGAGAACGGGGAAGAGAGACCCGTTTTTCCTTCGTACTCGATCCCAAACGCGCTGATCTGCGATCGCTTGGCTTCCGCGGCAGTCAGCTCGGAGGCGACGGGATGGAACACTCCGGTGAGCCTCGCGGGCTCGCCGGTTTCCACGCCGAACGGGACGATGTCCTCGACCTCGAAGTCGATCGCATCGCCGATGCGGACACTGTGGCTCAGTCCCTCTTCGACGACCTCGATCTTTGCCCGTTCGACGCCGAGCACCTCGCCGATGAGCGGTGCGAGGCCCGCCATGGGACCACCCAACTCGCCGCCGAACACGCCGGTCAGTTTCGCCATCTGCTCGTCGGACGCGCCGTCGTCGACGAAGATCCCGACGCGCCAGTTCCCCTCGGTCATCACCTTCGGTGTATCTGCAATCAACGCGAGCGTGCGGCCGCTCACGTCTGCGCCCTCGATCTCGCCGTCGCGAATATCGAAGACGAGCGTGACGCGGCAGTAGTCGTACGTCGCACCATGATCGAACGAGAAGTTGCACGGACACATGAGCTCGCAGGAGCAGGTCTCGAAGTAGGTTCCCTCGATGCTCCAGGACATGCCGCCCTCCATTCGCGAGTGCCGAGAGACCCGATTCTTTGCCTGTCGAGGCAGCGTGTCAAGCTCAGGGCAGGTGAGAGCTCCACGAAGCACGCTGACGAGAATCTCCCCCTAGAAGCTCTCGGACTCGGAGGGGTTCCGAGCCGAATCGCGTCAGCTCATGCCGTACGAGCTCGGTCACCACGCTGTGCGTGGGTATGCGGGAAATGTCGCTTTGTGCGGTGACAGCGACGTAGCGGCTACACGTCTTCGTTCAGCAGCTCACGCGATGCGCCAGCGCCCGTCGGCGTCACGACGCCGGACCATCGCGGCAACGTCGGAAGAAGACCTGCCAGAGACCGCTCGACGCAGAAGCCGGCACCCAGTACTCGAACCCACACCAAGGCGTTCGCCTCCGTCACGATGACCGTCGCCGACTCGGTGCTGCCCTGAGACGCGAGAGAGAAAACCAACCCGTGCTCCAATTACCATCGCCAGCGGTGGCCGAGGGCGTCGTCATCCGTCCCGAGCGCGACGCGGACCATCCCCTGATCGCAGAGGTGGTCCGCGCGGCATTCGTCGAACACCCGGACGAGGTTGCGTCGTTCGTCGAGCGCATTCGGGCGTCGGAGCAGTTCATTCCGGAGCTGGCGTTGGTCGCCGAGGACTCTTCGGGTGTGATCGCTCACGTGATGCTGAGCTGGGTGGGCGTTGAGGGTGGATCCCGAACGAGGATCCTCAATCTCACGCCGATGTCGGTCCGGCCCGACCGCCAGCGCATCGGTGTGGGGGCGCGGCTGATCCGGGACGCGCTCGGCCGCGCCGAAGAAGCAGGCGAGCCTGCCGTCATGGTCGAGGGGATCTCCGCGTACTACCCTCGCTTCGGCTTCGAGCGAGCAAGCGTGCTCGGCTTCATCTCGCCGCATCCGAAGATCCCCGACGAGGCTTTCATGGTCAGGCGACTCCCCGGATACAGCCCCGACCTCGCCGGTCGGATCGTCTACCCGGCCGCGTTCGAAGCTCTCGGGTACGAACGATAGGTCTGAGAAGAGCGGCGCACTCGGCGGGTCGCAACGTGCCTACGGAACTCCCCGAGCGTCGTTCTCATCGGCAAGCGGTATATAGGTGCGCCAAACGACAGGAGGTCGTACCGGATGAAGGTCTTCAACCTCTACAACGACGAGTTGGATAACTCGAACGAACGGGAGGGCTGGACCTTCAGGGCAGCGAAGGTCGGTGAGCACATCGGCGGTGAATTGATCGGTGCAGGACTGTACGAAGCAGAATCTGGCAACAAGGTCTGGCCCTATCACGCACATCACGCCAATGAGGAGTGGCTCCTCGTCGTTCGCGGCCAGCCCACGCTCCGCACGCCCGAAGGGGAGCGCCAGCTCGTCGAGGGGGACGTCGTCTGCTTCCCCCGGGGAAAGGCGGGAGCACATCAGGTCTGGAACGGAAGCGACTCCCCGATTCGTGTGCTCATGCTCTCGACACTCGTCGCCCCGGACATCGTCGAGTTCCTCGATACGGGGAAGGTGGGCGCACGCAGCGTCGCGGGTGAATCAATCATGTTCGGCCGTCCAGGCCCCGAGCTCGACTACTGGGAAGGCGAGGTGTAGCCGAACGCGGTCCCGGAACAGGGCACTGGGCTGCCCGAGTGTGCGGGAATGTTCCCCGAACTAGGCGATCAGCCGATCGCTAGCGTTCACGCCAGCGCGACCGCGAAGAGTCGGTGCCGTCCAACGCGTCGCTGACGGTGCGCCACCGGTACGCGTCCGGATAGGACTCCATACCGGCGACGCACTCCATGAGGCCGACCACTTCTTCGGCACCACCATGCACTACGCGGCGCGGTACCCGCGTCGCTGTCACCGCCAGCCGAGGGCGGGCGCGACGTGCTTCACGATGCTCTCGATGACGTGGGCGTTGTACTCGACGCCGAGCTGGCTCGGCACGGTGAGCAGAAGCGTGTCCGCGGCGGCGATCGCCTCGTCCTGCGCGAGCTGCTCGACGAGGGCGTCGGGCTCGGCCGCGTATGTACGGCCGAAGATCGCACGCGTGCTCTCGTCGATGTAGCCGACGTGATCGCCGTCGCCGCGATCGCCGCCGAAGTACCGGCGGTCCGTGTCGTTCACGATGGCGAAGACGCTGCGGCTGACCGAGACACGCGGCTCCCGCTCGTGCCCCGCCTTCTTCCACGCGTCGCGGAACGCCTGGATGTGCCGCGCCTGGACGACGTGGAACGGATCGCCGCTCGCGTCGTCGAAGACGAGGGTGGAGCTCATCAGGTTCATGCCCAGCCCGGCGGCCCAGGACGCCGTCTCCGCCGAGGCGGCGCCCCACCAGATCCGGTCGCGGAGCCCCGGCGAGTGCGGTTCGAGCCGCAACAGCCCGGGTGGGTTGGGGAACATCGGCTGCGGGTTCGGCTCGGCGAACCCCTCGCCGCGCAGCAGGTCGAGGAACACCTGCGTGTGACTGCGCGCCATGTCGGCGTCCGTTTGCCCCTCGGCCGGTACGTAGCCGAAGTAGCGCCAGCCGTCGATCACCTGCTCGGGCGAGCCGCGGCTGATCCCGAGCTGCAGCCGGCCGCCTGCGAGGAGGTCGGCGGCGCCCGCGTCCTCGACCATGTACAGCGGGTTCTCGTAGCGCATGTCGATGACCGCGGTGCCGAGCTCGATCCGGGACGTTCGCGCTCCGGCCGCCGCGAGCAGGGGAAACGGCGACCCCAGCTGCGCCGCGTAGTGGTGGACGCGGAAGTAGGCGCCGTCGGCGCCGACCTCCTCGGCCGCCACCGCGAGCTCGACCGACTGGAGCAGCGCGTCCGAGGCGGTGAGCACCCGCGACGCCGGCGACGGCCCCCAGTGGCCGAACGAGAGAAAGCCGATCCTCTTCACCCCTCCATCCTCGCCGACGGCGCCCACCGACTGCGGCACGCCCCCCGAGGCGGACGTCCGGATGCTCGTGAGGCCGGCGGTACACTCGCCGTGTGACCGGTCGTGACGTCCCTCTCGTCGTTCCGTGCCATGGGGTGACCGACGAGGGGGTCCGCGTCGGCGACACCGCCCGGGAAATGGAAGGCCGCGGCCTCGTCGAGGTCGTCGACGACCTCGACGCGATCATGGCCGCCGCCCGCTCTGGCCGGGCGATCGTTGCGTTCGACGGATGCGCGGCCGGATGCCAGACACGATGGCTCGACGCGCAGGGCGTCAGGGCGACGAGCACGCTGAAGCTGCCGGAGCCCGCGGGTGCCGGAGGGCCGGAGAAAGCCGCGATGCCCCAGAGGCGCGCGAGGCCGCTCCCGCCCGTCGCGGTGCCGGCCCATCCCAACCGGACGAACTCCCTCGACGACTACCTGCTCGCGGTGGACGCGCTGACAGCCCCGGTCGTCGAGTGCGGCGCGGTCGTGGACGCACCGACCCTGGCTGCACACGTCGCGCAGATCCTCGGCGTCTCACGTCCCGCCGCGGGCGAGATGATCGGACGCCTCGAGAAGGAGGGTCTCGTCTTTCGTGGGGAGCGCAAGGAGGTGCTGCTCACGCCGAGCGGTCGCACTGCCGCCGACGTCCTGCTTCGACGGCAGCGCATTCTCGAGCGCTTCGTCGTCGAGACGCTCGGCTACGACGTGGCCGACTGCTACGAGGAGGCGCGCGGCCTCGCCCCGGGGTTCGACGAGGGCGCTCTCGAGCGGCTCTGGCTGGCGCTCGGAAGGCCCGACCGCTGTCCCCATGGACGTCCGATCGACGCGGAGGAAGCGCGCAGGACCGCCCGCGAGCTCATCGCGCTCTCGGCCGCACAACGGGGCTCGACGGTGCATGTCGACCGGCTCGACGAGGGAAACCGGGAACGGCTCCGGGCGCTCGGCGACGCGGGCATCCGCCCCGGGTCCGTCCTCTCCGACGTCGAGGTCCACGACGCGGCCGACCTCGTGTCGTTCACCGGCGACGACGGACGCGAGGCGATCAGCGTCTCGCTCGCGGGCTCCGTGCTCGTG
>DASSBI010000242.1:0-5273 GCA_035698965.1 Gaiella sp.
CATCTTCGGGTTGGCGAAGCGGTTCACCGCGTCGACGAAGCTCTGCGCGGTGACGGCCTTGCCGTTCGAGAACTTGAAGCCCGGCTTGATGGTGAACGTGTAGGTCTTGCCGTCCTTCGAGACGAGCGGCAGCCCGGAGGCCACCTCGGGCGTCGCGACGGCACCGGCGGCGCCCTCCTTGTCGGGCCAGTTCATGAGCTTGCAGGCCGTCGTGGCCTCGAGCTTCCACGTCTCGCCGTAGTACGAGAGCTGCGGGTCGATGTAGTCGACGTCCGTGGTCATGTCGAGCACGATCGTCCCGCCCCTCTTCGCCGTCGGGCCGGCGGTCGCCGCCGCGACGAGCAGGAGGGACAGGCTCGCGATCGCGAGCGCGATCCCGAGCAGGCGCTTCCCCTTCATGTGGCTCCTTTCCGAGGTTGGACGTGCGCGGGTCACCGGGACCCCCGTGGGTCGAACGCGTCACGCAGCCCGTCGCCGAGCAGGTTGAAGGCCAGCGTCGTCAAGAGCAGCGCGAGGCCCGGCCAAACCATGAGGAGGGGCCGGGACGTGTAGTACTGCGGCGCGTCGGCGAGCAGGTTGCCCCAGCTCGCCGTCGGCAGCTGGATGCCGAGTCCGAGGAACGAGAGGCCGGCCTCCGCGAGGATGAACGCGGCGACGTTGAGCGTCGCGAGGACGATCAGCGGGCCGACGAGGTGCGGGAAGACGTGTGAGCGGATGATCCGCCGGTTGCTCGCACCAACGCTCCGCGCCGCCTCGATGAACTCCTTCTCGCGGATCGAGAGCGCGACACTCCGCATCACGCGGGCGGAGTAGAACCAGCCGAGGAGCCCGAAGATCAGGACGAGCGTGACGACGCCCTCGCCGAGGAACCCGAACGTGACGTGGTTCAGGCGCGTGCCGAGCGTCCCCGCGAGCGTGATCACGAAGAGCAGATACGGGAACGCCATCGTCAGGTCGACGAGCCGCGAGATCGTCGTGTCCGCCCACCCGCGGTAGAAGCCTGCGACCGCGCCGGCGATCGAGCCGAGCAGGAGCGAGAGGAGCGTTGCGCCCACGCCGACCTCGAGCGAGACCTGGGCGCCGTAGAGGAGCCGCAGGAACTCGTCCCGCGCGAGCGTCGAGTCGGAGCCGAGGACGAAGAGCTGCTGCTCGAGCTCGCCGCTCTCGGTCAGCTTGCCGACGTGCGTCCACGGCCCGGCCGGCAGCTGGTCGGCGTCGAGCCCGCCGGAGACGAGGAACGGCTCGTTCGGCCCGTGACCCAGGAAGTGCGAGGCGAGCGGGGCGCCCGCGAAGGCGGTGACGAAGAGGAGGACGATGAACACGCCGCCCGCGAGCGCGAGCTTGTCGCGCCTGAGGCGGAGCCAGACGCCCTCCCAGTACCCGCGCGCCTCGACCGCCGCGCCGTCGAGATCGTCGTCGACGGCGGCGTCCTCCGGCAGCAGTGCGGCTCTGCCCCGAAGGATCACCGCCTGCCCGTTGGCCGCGGCCTCGGCGCTGTCTGCGAGATTGCTCACCGCGGCACCACTGCGGCTGCCCTGGGCACCCAGTTGTCGACGACCCACCGGGACGCGGGCCCGGAACCCAGCTTCTTGAGCTCGAGGAAGAACACCTGCGCGCGCACGCCCGCCCCCTTGCGCGGGAGCAGCGCCACCTCGAGCAGCGCGCTCCTCGTGTACGACGCGTCGACCTTGTAGGGCGCGACGTCGAGCTTGTCGACCGGATAGGGGACGACCGGGTTCTCGCCGGAGGTCCACCGCTTCTTCGTCAGGCCCCCGCGGAGGTTCGGGCCGACGAGCGTCCACGCCTCGTCGAGGTTCTCCCGGGCGACCGCGGTCTGGATGAAGCGCACGGCGACCCGCCGCGCGTCCTCCGCGAGCGGCGCCTTGACGAGCTCCTCCGGCTGCTGCGCCGGCGTGGCGCTCAGGTGCTGCGGCGCGGGGTTCTTGTTCGGGCCGAGGACCAGCACGCCGACGATCGCCGCGATGAGCGCGAGGCCGCCGGCCGCCCACGCGAGGCGGCGCCGCGCGCCCCGCCCCATGCGGGGCGATCCCTCGCGGCGCGCGGGCGCAGGTGCGGTCGGGTGGCTCGTGCTGGTGGTCGCCATGTCCTCGAGCCGTCGATCTCGGGGATCCGGCCCGGCGGGGTTTCCGCCGGCCGGATTGCCCGACACCTGACGACGGCTACGTGTCTACTGGACCGACGACGCGAAAATCCAGGAAACGTCGAAAACTTCGACGTTTAGGGGTCTGGCGCCGAAGGTGCCTGACCCCAGCGGGCCAGTGCTCGGAGCGGATCTCAGGCCAGCGCGTCGCGGAGGACGGGCACCCTCCGGGATGCCAGTCCCAACTGCTCGCGCCGGGCGAGCTCGGCGAGCTGCGCCTCGGCGTTGTCGAGTAGCTTGAGCACGGCGCGGCCGTGCGCGACGACGACCTTCCCGGCCGGCGTCACCAGCACCGACCGCGAGCCGCTCCCGCGGACGAGGAGCGACTCCCCGATCGCGGCCTCGAGCTGCGCGATCTGGTGGCTGATCGTCGAGCGGGAGTAGCCGAGCCGCCGCGCGGCCTGGACGAAGCTGCCCTCCTCCGCGACGACGACCAGCGCGAGCAGCGAGCGCACCTGCAGCCCGAGCCAGCGCGAGCGCTCGAGCGGCCGCGGTTCCGGTTCCGGCGTCTGGTCCTCGTACGCTCGGTGGGCGCGTGCCTGCTCGGCGCGTTCCTGCGCGAGCTGGATCGCCCACTGCCGGCGGAAGGTGTCATCCATCGCGCGGCGCGCCGCCCACGCGCCTGGATCGCAGCTCTGGTCGGCCGCCCGGCGCCCGGTGGCACGCCGCGACCGAGCGAAGCCCCTGGGACGTACCGAGGATCGGCCCGAGGTGATCGATGCCGCGTACGACGTCTGAATCGGAAAAAAGTTGGCAGGATGCCGCGCCACATGCGCAGCGTCCTGACCCGCGTGCTCGCAGGGCTCTTCGCGGCGAGCTGGATCGTGCTCCCCGGTTTCGGGGTCATCGACCTGTCCGTGACGTGGAGCTCCGAGTGGCCACAAGTGCTCGAGGCGGGCTGGGGCCTCTTCTTCACCGTGCTCGTCGGCGTCGCGTTCCTCGTGATCGCGACCCGGCCGCGTTCGGCCGGGCCTGCCGTCGCGCAGCTGGCGGTCGCGACGATCGCCCTTGCCGTATCGGTCGTCGCCGGCCGCGAGGCCGCGCTTACCTGGGTCCCGGTCCTGCTCGCGGTCGAGACGGTCGTCGTGGTCTGGCTCGCACGCTCGTCGTGGCGCAGCGCGCTCGCCTCGCGAGGCGCGAACGCCCCGACGCTCGCCCTCGCGGCACTCGGCGTCGTCCCGTGGCTCATCTATGCCGTCGACATGTGGGCCGCGAACCGCGAAGGGCGGCCGGACTCGGACATCACGAACGGGATCGACCACTACGCGGTGCAGGGTGCCCTCGGGCTGGCGCTTGCAGTACTCCCCGCGCTTGCCGCCCTGCGCCCGGCCGTGATTCCCCTTGCCCCGTTCTGCGCAGGGATCGCCGCTGCGTACCTGGGGCTCGTTTCGTTCGCGTGGGAGGACGCCGCCGGCGGCTTCGCCCGTACCTGGTCGGCGGCCGCCATGGCGTGGGGCCTCTGCCTGGTCGCAGTCTCGCTCGCGGCAGCCGTCCGTCGCTCGCGCCGTGCGGTGGGCTGAACCCCTGCATTTCACTCCGCGTTGCGGAGACGCTCGAGCCCGTCGAGGATCAGGTCGAGCCCGAACTCGAACTCGGGCTTCTCCGCGGGGTCGGGCGGCGCGATGTGCTCCTGGGCGTGCTCGACGACGTAGGGGAACTCGTCGGCGGGGATCCTCCGGAGGAAGCCGTCGGCAAGTTCGACGAGCTCCTCGCGCGTGCGGAAGGGCATTCCGACCTGCCAGAGCGTGAATCCCGTGATGTGGCTGTCGATCGCGTGGTACGCGTGGTGCGTCAGGTTCGGGGAGAAGCCGGACTCCCGGAACGTGTGGAGAACGGCCTCCATCCACTGCATGCGCAAGCGGCTGACGCCGCCGCCGTGCGTGAGCAGGCTGCAGGACCACCGGTGACGGACGAACGCGTCGTGCGACGAGACGGCCGTACGCCGTATCTCCGCCTTCCAGTCCCCGCCCGGCCGCGGATTCTCGATCTCCGCGAGAACGACCTCGACGATTCCTCGCTCGAGATCCTCCTTGCCCGCGACGTGGTTGTAGAGCGACATCGCCTCGACGCCGAGCTCGCGGCCCAGGCGGCGCATGCTGAGCGCCCCGATCCCGTCCCGATCCGCGATCGCAACCGCTGCCTCGAGGACGCGCTCCCGGTTGAGCGGCAGGCGGAGCACGGGTCGCTTTGTGGGCCGGGATGCCATCGCTTGACAGACCTTACGCTGTACGTTTACCTTACGGCATAAGCTTACGGCGTACGTACGAGGAGGCGACAAGATGTCGGCGACGGTGACGGAACGGCGGGAGACGGACGAGGCGGGCCGCACGATGAAGGCGATCGTCGGCGCGCGGTACGGGCGGCCGGACGTGCTCGAGCTGCGAGACGTCGAGCCACCGGAGCCGGCCGACGATCAGGTGCTGGTGCGCGTCCACGCGTCGTCGGTCAATCCCGCCGACTGGTATGGCGTCACCGGGTTCCTCTTCGCCCGGATGGGAAACGGCCTGCGGCGCCCGAAGGTCGCCGCCGCAGGGTCCGACGTGGCCGGCCGGGTGGAGGCGGTCGGCGCGGGCGTGACCACGCTCCATCCCGGCGACGAGGTGTTCGGGACGGCAACGGGTGCGTGGGCGGAGCTCGCGTGCGCCCGCGAGTCCCGAGTCGGCCCGAAGCCGCCGGGCGTCTCGTTCGCCGACGCGGCCGCCGCGCCGATCGCCGGCTGCACCGCGCTGCAGGCGCTGCGCGACCACGGCCGGGTCGAGAGCGGGCAGAAGGTGCTCGTCAACGGCGCGTCCGGCGGCGTTGGGACGTACGCCGTCCAACTCGCGAAGGCGCTCGGCGCGCAGGTCACCGCCGTCTGCAGCAGCCGGAACGTCGACCTCGTGCGCTCGCTCGGCGCCGACCGGGTCGTCGATTACACCGTGGAGGACTTCACGCGGATCGGCGAGCGCCACGACCTCCTGCTCGACGTCGCCGGAAGCCGGTCGCTCGGCGCGCTCCAGCGCGTCCTCGCGCCGGATGCGACCGTCGTGGTCATCGGCGGCCCCATGACGTACCGCGGCCTCGGCCCGCTCCCCCACCTCGGCGCGACGCTCCTCATGTCGAAGCTTCGCCG
>DASSBI010000243.1:0-12520 GCA_035698965.1 Gaiella sp.
GTTGAGGCGTGCCTCGGAGCGACGGCGGATCGCGCTGCGGCTCGACGGCGCGCCCGCGGGGTGGGAGCCGGAGATTCGGGGCGCCGACGTGGTCGAGCGCGCGAACGGCGACCTCCGCCTGCTGGTCGATCGCGACGTCGACCCGCAGGCCGTGCTCGCGGCCGCCGAGCGGGCGGCGCCGGTGATCGGGTTCAGCTACGGGCCGCCGTCCCTCGCGGAGCTCTTCCTGGAGCTCGTGGAGCGATGAGTGGCAGACGCGCGATAACGCTCGTCGCCACGCGCGAGATCCGCGAGCGGCTCCGCAGCAAGGCCTTCATCGCCTCGACCCTCCTGATCCTCGCGCTCCTGGCCGTCTCCGCCGTGATCGGGCGGCTCTTCGACCCGCAGCGCACGTTCGACTACGCGGTCACCGTTCCCGCGCCGCCGGGGCTCGCCCCCGCCCTGCAACGGGCGGCGGAGCCGTTCGACGACGCGAAGGTGAAGCTCCGCACGGTCGACTCGGCGCAGACCGGACGCCGGCTCCTCGAGGACGGCAAGGTCGATGCGCTGCTGCTCGTGTCGACCGACCGCCTCGTCTTCCGGAAGAACGTGGACCCGCAGATGGCGGCGGCCGCCGACACGGCCGTCCGCGCGGCTCGGAACAAGCTGCCGCCGGAGCCGGAGCTGACCACGACCACGCTGCATCCGCCGGACGAGGAGCCCGGCGACGCTGCGCTGCTGGTCGCGTACGCCGGTTCGCTGCTCCTGTTCATGTCGCTGGCCTTCTACGGCCAATGGGTCATCAGCGGCGTGGTCGAGGAGAGGAACAACCGCGTCGTCGAGGTGATCCTGTCGGCAGTGCGACCGCGTGACCTGCTTGCCGGAAAGGTGATCGGGATCGGCTCGCTCGGGTTGGCGCAGCTCGTGCTCGTGGTGGGCTTCGCCGTCGGTCTGCTCGTCGGCGGCGTCTTCGACGTTCCCGCATCGCTCGGCGCGGACGTCGCGCTCGTCGTCCCGTGGTTCGTGCTCGGATTCGCGCTCTACGCGGTCGCCTACGCCGTCGCCGGCGCGCTCGCGTCGAACCAGCAGAACGCGGAAACGGCCGCTCAGCCCGTCACGTACGCGCTGCTCACCGTGTACTTCGCCTCGTACATCGTTCTCGCAGCAGATGCCGAAGGCACTCTCGCAAGCGTCCTCACCGTCTTCCCGCTCACCGCGCCACTCGTGCTGCCTGCACGGAGCGCGCTCGTCGGAGTCCCCCTCTGGCAGCACGCGCTCGCGATCGTCCTCGTCCTCGCCGCGATCTACGCGCTCGTCCGCTTCGCCGGTCGCGTCTACGCGCTCGGGCTCCTGCACGGCGGCTCGGGTCTCGGCCTCCGGGCCGCCTGGCGGATCGCCCGCGAGCACTGACCGCTCAGAGCTCGGACGCCCGAACGACGCAGCGGAACCCGATGTGGCTCGTCGAGGTGTCGACCGTCTCGCCCTGTCGGGCGGCGGGCCGGTAACGCAGGCAGTAGTCGGGCGCGCAGAGGTGCGAGCCTCCCTTGATCACCCTGCGCGGGAACGCCCCAGCTTCCCCGGCGCCGTGGTCGTCGGGCTGCCCTGCGTCGGCGTCGCGCGGTGCGCAGCAGGGCATCGGCGTCGCGTGGTCGTGACGCGGTGTGAACCGGTCGGACGTCCACTCCCAGACGTTGCCGGTCATGTCGAAGAGCCCGTAGCCGTTCGGCGGGTACGAGCCGACGGGCGACGTTCCTTCGTAGCCGTCGAGCTTCAGGTTCCGCCACGGAAACTCCCCCTGCCACGTGTTCGCCATCGGTGTCCCGCCCGGAGACTCCTCGTCGCCCCACGCGAAGATCGCCCCGTCGAGCCCACCGCGTGCCGCGTACTCCCATTCCGCCTCGGTGGGGTCAACTGGGTGCAGCTCGACATCGCCGCCGCGGCCGGGCATGTGGACCATCTCATCTCGCCCGAGGAGCGGCTGGCAGTCGCGATGGCCCGACAGGAGTCGCCGCCCGGTCGCGGGCATCTCGTCGCGCACGACACGCCGGGACTCGGATTTCCCGAAACGCCGGCGTGCACCGTCCGGGGTTCAGGCTACGCGCTGGATGGGCAGGATTGCCCGCATGGACGCCGTCTTCGACATCCGCCTCTCGGCGGAGCGCCAGGGTTCGGGCTCGTGAGCTCCGCCGTCCTGCTGCCCGCGAGCTTTGCCATTCTCCTCGCGGGCGCCCTCCTCTTCACGAACGCGATCGAGTGGTTCGGCAGCATGGTCGGGCTCGGTCAGGGCGCGGTCGGGAGCCTCCTCGCCGCCGTCGCGACGGCGCTGCCCGAGTCGCTGATCCCGATCGTCGCGATCATCGAGGGTGGCAAGGGGTCCGAGGACGTCGCAGTCGGTGCGATCATCGGCGCGCCGCTGCTCCTGGCGACCATTGCGATGGCGCTCGTCGGCCTCGGGGCGGTGCTCTACCGCGATCGCCGCGAGAGCCGCCTGCGTCTGGACGTGCACTTCCCGACGCTCGAGCGCGACCTTGCCTTCTTCATGGGGTGCTTCGCCGTCGGGCTCCTGCTCGGGCTCGGCGCGCCGACGGAGGTCCAGATTCCGGCGGCGGTCGTGCTCGTGCTGGCGTACGGCGTCTACGTGCGCTGGACGCTCCGGCACAGCGGCTCGGTCGAATCGGAGGAGGAGCTGAGGCCGCTGGTGCTCGACACGACCCGCGGCGACCCGCCCACGATGCGCATCGTCGTGCTCCAGCTGGTCGTCGCGCTCGGCGCGATCGTCGGCGGCGCCCACCTCTTCGTCGAGCAGGTGCTCCACGTCGCCGATACCGTCGGCCTCGAGCCGCTCGTTCTCTCGCTCGTCCTCGCCCCCTTCGCGACCGAGCTGCCGGAGAAGGCGAACAGCTTCTTCTGGGTGCGCGAGGGAAAGGACTCGCTTGCACTCGGCAACATCACAGGCGCGCTCGTCTTTCAGTCGACCATTCCGATGGCCGTCGGCCTGGCCTTCACCTCGTGGAAGCTCGACTCCTACTCGATCATCGCCGGCTGCCTGGCGCTCGCCGGTGGGCTCGTCGCGATCGTGACGCTGCAGGTCCAGCGCCGCTTCAGTGGGTATGCGATCGCGGTCTGGGCGGCGCTCTACGCGGCGTTCGTCGTCTACGTAATCTCCACTGCGTGACGTCGCGACGCGACGACGGGCTCGCCTGGTCTGCGGTGGCGAGCGCGGCGGTGGCGTTCGTCGCCTGCCTCGCGGGTCGGCTCGCCGGAGGAGGCGCGGTCGAGGTCGTCTGGGGAGCCGGACGAGGACGGTCAGCGGGAAGCGGAGACGCCACGCCCGGCTAGCCTGCTGGACGAGGCATGCGGACGCTCGTCGCATACGACGGATCGGACACTGCGAAGCGGGCGCTCGAGCTCGCCGCGCAGGTCTTCGGCCCGGCGGGGAGCATCGCGATTGCACACGTGGCGCGGCCGCTCGGCGAGCCGGGCTCCGCGGGCTCGCCCGAGGTCGAGGACCCCGGGCAGGAAGAGCTTCTGGCCGAGGCACGTACCGCGGTCGCCCGTTCCGGCACGCCCGCCGTCACCCTCAGGCGGCGTGGAGACACCGCCGCCGAGCTGATCGCCGCCGGCGCCGAGCTCGACGCGGAGCTGGTCGTTGTCGGCTCTCGCGGACGAGGGCCCGTAACCTCGGCGGTGCTCGGCAGCGTCTCGGCCGCGGTTGCAGGCGGTGCGCATTCCCCGGTCCTCGTCGTCGGGCCGTCCGCCACGTTCGGACAGGGGCCGATCGTTGCAGGCAGCGACGGGTCGGAGTTCTCCCTGGACGCAGCTCGCATCGCTTTGGCGCTCGACCGCCGCCTCGGGCGTGGCTTCCGACTCGTCCACGCATACGCGGTGCATCCCATTCCCGGCGTCTCGGTGGTGCCGGAAGCCCGAGCGGAGCTGGCGCAGCTCGACGAGCAGGAGGCCGGGGAGCTGCTCGCCGGCGTCGCGCGGGAGATCGGCATTCCCGAGGAGGAGACGCAGACGGTCCACGACGGCAGCGAGCCTGCCGCGTTCGTCGAGCTCGCCCGCAACCTTGACGCGGCGCTGATCGTCGTCGGCTCGCGCGGCCGCGGAGCGGTACGTGCCGCGCTGCTCGGTAGCTTCTCGACGAGCGTTCTCGCCAACGCATCGTGCCCGGTCGTCGTGGTGCCACCGGTAGTGCCCGGGTCCGCGCTCGGCTGAGAGGAAGGCGTCCTGCCGATCGCGACGGAGGGCCGAGCCGGTGGTTGAGCGCCGTCAGGCGCGCGGTGCGTACTCGACGCTCCCGAACGGCCAGTCGGATGCGAGCCACTCGCTCACCGCGCGCCAGAGTGGGGTATCCAACTCCGCGTGGCTCGCTCGCACCCACGACCGTGCGCGCGCATCGACTTCGCTGTCGCGCCGCGGGTAGATGTAGACGCACCCGATCACGTCGCTGCTCGCGGGATCGAGGACGGTGTACGTGAATCCCGTCCGGTTGCGGAAGTCGTCCGCATGCCGCTGCAGGTCCGCCCGGTTCTCGTCCGGCGTCATCTCGTGCGGCCAGCTGCTCCCTTCCCATCCGGGCGTGGCGTGGATGTGCTCGGACGACGAAGTCCATGCGTCGTAGTCGCGATCGTTGTGCTCGGGGCCGAGTGGCTCGAGCACGAGTTGCGGTGTCTCGAGCCGCAGAGGCGGATCGAAGTCGGGCGGGACGAACTCGCTCATGCGACCGATCGTAAAGCGACGGAGGCGTCGCCGTGGGTGGTCTATCAGGCGCCGGAGGGCGCCTCGCCCGAGCCGGGGGTGGGGGCGAGCTCGAGCACGTCGAGGAGTTCCCAGACGGGATGCCCGGCCTGCGCTTGGTGGCGCATCGTGGCCTCCCGATTGATCGCGTAGCGGTTCCGCCGCCCCACGCGCTCGACTGTCACGAAGTCCGCCTCGACGAGATCGGCGACGATCCGCTGGGCCGCGCGCTCGGTGATGCCCACCATCTCGGCGATGTCTCGCGTCCGCACGTTCGGGTCTCGCGCAATGCAGAGAAGCACCTGGGTGTGGTTCGTCAGGAACCGCCAGGGCTTGCCATTTGCGGGATTTGCGTTGTGAGACAAGTTTATCGTATATTCTGTTTCACGATACATCTATTACATTTAACTAGTCGTAGATGCTAGCAGTCGCAGAGGAGGAGGCATGACGCGGGCCAATGGAGCTCCGTCCGGGCCATACGAGTTCGGGCACGGCGTCGCGGAGGTCGTTCGGGATCCCGACGCGACGCGGATCGTGCTCACCGGTGAACTTGACATGTCCGCTGTCGCATTGGTCCGACCGATCGTCGAGTCGGCGTGCGAACACAATCCAGAAACGGTCGTCCTCGACCTCTCCGCGATCGAGTTCGTGGACTCGCACGGGTTTCGCTTCCTTGTGGCCACTCATCGGGCCTTGACAGCAGACGGCTGCGTACTCGTCGTCCTCCCACCGCCAGCCCCCGTCCGGCGAGCGTTCGAGATCACCGGCCTCGACCATCTCTTCGGCGACCAGCCGCCCGAATGAGGTAGGCGGAGTCAGCATCTCCACGCTCCGGCTTCAACCGGGCAGACAACTGATACTGGTCGTCGAACCTGTCCCACGGACGTTGTCGTCCGTCGTTCCGCACCCGCGTGCCTGTTAACTGTGCCCTGAGGCAAGGCACTGACGGAGGGAGCCGCGATGAACGTCGGAGTGCTGGGTACGGGCATGGTCGGGAGCGCGATCGCAAGCCGGTTGGTCGGGCTCGGCCACGAGGTGAAGATGGGCTCACGCCAGGCGGGCAACGAGAAGGCGCGCGAATGGGCGGCAGAAGCCGGCCCGAAGGCGAGCGAAGGGAGCTTCGCCGACGCGGCTGCGTTCGCCGAGCTCGTCTTCAACTGCACCGCGGGTGAGCACTCGGTCGCCGCGCTCGAGCAGGCGGGAGGCGCGAACCTCGCCGGAAAGGTTCTCGTCGACGTCGCGAACGTGCTCGATTTCTCCGGAGGGCGCCCGCCTGCCGTCGGCGTCGGCTCGAATGACTCGCTGGCAGAGCAGATCCAGCACGCGTTTCCCGACGTGAAGGTCGTGAAGGCGCTCAACACGATGAACTGCGACGTGATGGTCGACCCGACAACCGTTCCCGGCGAGCATGACGTCTTCGTCTGCGGCGAGGACGGCGACGCGAAGGCGCAGGTTGCCGGCGTGCTGCGAGAGTTCGGTTGGCCCGCTGAGCACATCGTCGACCTTGGCGGCATCAGCGCGGCTCGTGGGACCGAGCTGTATGTCGCTCTCTGGCTCAACCTCTGGGGGATCGTGGGAACGGGGCAGTTCAACATCGCGCTCGTGCGGTAGGACGAGCGGGCTACGGCGTGTGCTCGGCCAGCCGGGCGCGAAGATCACGACACCGGGCCTCGAGCTGCTCGGTGCGCGCTTGGGTTTCCCAGTGGACCGGGTGGTTGCGGCCACCGTGACAGCCCGCAGCCACCGCGAAGGCATACCTCGAGCCACTACCACGCTGTCTTCGAGCGCCGGATCCGCGTGGAGCACCGGAAGAACGCGCGCGAGCACGGTCCCGTCGCGGCCCGCAAACTGCTCGGAATGGAGGTCCCTACGAGGAGATCCCCTGGTTCTGGTCGGACCAGTACGAGATGAACCTCCAGTACGCGGGCTTCCATACGAGCTGGGACCGACCTTGTCGTGCGAGGCAGCCTCGATGAGCGAAGTTTCGTCGCTTTCTATTGCACCGCGGGACGCGTGCTGGCTGCGGTCGCGATCAACCGTGGGAGAGATCTCCTCCGCACGGTTCCGCTGATCAGGGCGCGGCGAGCGATGGAGCCGGGGGAGCTCCGCAATCCCGATATCGACCTCCGGGCGCTCGCCTGACATCCGCGGTGCCCACCCGCCGGTCGCCGCTTGATCGCGTCGCGAGCCGGACCGCTGGCCTATGCTGTCGCATGGACGTCGACGTGAGCACACGCGGCTCGGTGCCTCCTGAGCTGGCGCAGCTGGCTGCCGAGAAGGTCGGTGCGCTCGACGCGGCGGTGCAGCACCCGCTGACCGATGCGCGGGTGGTCCTGCTCGAGAAGCAGAACCCGCGAATCCCGCTGTCCGCGCGGGCTGAAGGCGATGTGCGGATGAGTGGACATACGGTCCGCGCTCGAGTCGAGGCCGAATCCATGGCGCAGGCCGTCGACGCCCTTGCGGAGCGGCTGAAGCAACAGCTCCGCCGTCACATCGACCGGCTCGAGACGCGCAGTCGCGTTCCGGCGGACGTCGCGCCCGGAGAGTGGCGGCGCGGTGCATGGACGCCGCCGCGGCCGCCCCGGTCGTGGCGCGCCGCAGGCGAGCGCGAGGTCGTCCGTCGCAAGAGCTTTGCTCTGGAGCCGAAGAGCGCCGCCGAGGCCGCCGCCAACATGACCGCGCTCGACCACGATTTCTTCCTGTTCCGCGACGCCGACACCGGGGCCGACTCTGTCGTCTACCGGCGCGACGACGACCGCCTCGCGGTCATCGCGCCGCAGGACGCGCCCGAGGTGTCCGGCGACGAGTCGCCGACCCGCGAGTCCAGCCGCTACTCCGCGCCGCTCGACCTCGCCGACGCAATCAGCAAGATGGACGCCCTCAACCACCGCTTCCTGTACTTCACGGACGCGTCCACCGGGCGCGGCGCGGTGCTCTACCTCCGGTACGACGGGCACTACGGCTTGATCCAACCCGCCACCTGACGGGCGTTCTCGTCCAGACGAGCGGCTGAACAGTAGGGCGGCGGGCGGTAGGCCCGTCCGCCGCCCGAGTGCCGTCGATCACGCAGCGACGGTCGCGCGCGCTTCCGCGACCGTCGCCTGCGCCAGGCCGGAGGTGCGGAGTAGGTGCACGCTGGCGAGGAGCGTCCAGAGCATGAACAGGAGCAGCGCCGGGACGAAGCTCGCCTCGAGGAAGCAGCCGTTGACGGCGAGCGCAGCAGCCGTGAGTGCCGCACCGGCGCCGAGCCAGCGCGGGAGGACACCGCTGCGAAGAACGACGATCGCAGTCGCTGCGCAGAAGACGGCGAGCGGGTAGAGGCTGAGCACGGTCGCACCGCCGGCCATTTCCTCGAACACCTCATGCAGCCGCGTGCCGTCCGCGACGTGCGCGCGGTGCAGCGCGAGCGCGGGGAACTCGCTCGCGAGCTTGAGCGCGATCCCGGAGACGCCGGCGGCAAGCGCGGTTCCCGACAGCCAGCCCGTACCTTCCTCAGCCGAGCGCAGCAGGCTGCACAGGTAGACGACGAACGGGATGGCGACGACGATGGCGGCGCTGCCGGCGATCGCGCGCGGGGCGAGGTACGCGTGACTGCCGCTGCCGCTGGCCGCGAAGAGCACGATCGCGAACACGGCGCCGCAGCCGGCGCCGAGGCGTGGGAAAACCGGACTTGTCATTTGACGACTCCTTTCGAGGAAAACTGAGGACGCTCCGAGGCTAGGAGGCCGAGCTGGACGCGTCCTCGGCCGTCGTGACGGAATCGACTCCGCCGCCGGATGGAAGTCGATCTCCGCCGCGCGGCGGATGCGCTCAGGGTCGCACCGCGATACCGTCCGCCCATGAGGCGCCGTCTCGAGTTTCTCCCGCGCGATCCGCGCGTCCAGGGCGCGGGCGACGTGCTACTCGCATTCGCGTTGGCGGCGACTTCAGTCGGCTCGATTCTCGTCCGCAACGACCCGTCTTGGGGCACGCCGAAGTCGCTCGCGGTCGCGCTCGCGCTGCTCACGAGCGTGCCGATCGCGCTGCGCTCGCGGTATCCCTTGATCGTTGCGGCGCTCGTCCTGGCCGGGAACGGAGCCTGTGCGTACGCTGCCGCGCCGCACGAGGCGGCGCTGCAGCCGTTTGTCGCGCTGACGCTCGCCTTCTACTCGGTCGGCAGCCGCGCCGAGGGACGGCGAGCGCTCTGGGCGCCGCCCGCGCTCGCCCTCGCGGCCGTCCCGCTCTTCGCCGCCGCGGTCGCGCACGGACAAAGCGCGGGCAACGCGATCCCGAACTACATCTGGCTGGTCGGGGCCTGGGCGGTCGGGCGCAGCGCTCGCTCCTGGCGCCGCAAGTCGATCGCGCTCGAGCGTGCCAATCGCGAGCTGGCCGGGCAGCAGGCGCTGCAGGAGCGGGCCGCGGTTGCGGTCGAGCGCGGGCGGATCGCGCGCGAGCTGCACGACGTGATCGCCCACAACGTTTCGATGATGGTCGTGCAGGCGGGCGCGGCCGGGCGCGTGCTCGAGGGTGACCAGCCGCACGTGGAGGCGGCACTCGAGGCGATCTCCACGACCGGTCGCGAGACGGTCGACGAGATGCGTAGGCTGCTCGGCGTGCTCCGTTCCGACGAGGCGCACGCGGCGCTACGGCCGCAGCCAGGACTAGCCGACCTCGAGCGGCTCCTGGCCGGCGTGCGGGAGGCGGGACTGCCGGTGACGCTCAGGATCGAGGGAGAGCCGTGCCTGCTGCCGCAGGGCCTCGACCTGTCGGCCTTCCGGATCGTGCAGGAGGCTCTGACGAACTCGCTCAAGCATTCGCGCGGAGCACAGGCAGAGGTCGTCGTCCGGTACCGGGGCGAAGCGGTGGAGCTGGAGATCCGCGACGACGGTGCCGGCGACGGGCAGGGCCACGGCACCGGCCACGGGCTGCTCGGGATGCGCGAGCGGGTGGCGATGTTCGGCGGCGAGCTGGACGCCGCACGGGCGGCGAGCGGCTTCACCGTCCGTGCGCGGCTCCCGATCGGCGGCTCCGTCCCGGCATGATCCGGATCCTGCTCGCCGACGACCAGGCGCTCGTGCGGGCCGGCTTCCGCCTGATCCTCGATGCGGAGCCGGACCTGCAGGTGGTCGCCGAGGCCGCCGACGGCGAGGAGGGACTCGCGCGCGCGCTCGAGACGAGGCCCGACCTCGTCCTGATGGACATCCGCATGCCGACCCTCGATGGGATCGAAGCGACGCGACGGCTCGTCGCCGATCTGCCGGCGACGCGCGTGCTGATGCTGACCACCTTCGACCTCGACGAATACGTCGTGGACGCCTTTCGCGCGGGCGCCTCCGGGTTCTTGCTCAAGACGGCGCCGCCGCAGCAGCTCGTCGCGGCGGTCCGTACCGTCCACGAGGGCGACGCGCTGCTCGCGCCGACGAGCACCCGCCGCCTGATCGAGCAGGCGGCACGCCCGCTCGTGGCGGTGTCCGCGCTCGATGAGCTGACCGAGCGCGAGCACGAGGTTCTGCGGCTGCTCGCGCGCGGGTTCACCAACGCGGAGATCGCGGCCGAGCTCGTCGTCGAGCCGTCCACCGTCAAGTCGCACGTCGCCGGCATCCTCGCGAAGCTGGGCCTCCGCGACCGCGTGCAGGCGGTGGTGCTCGCCTACGAGAGCGGGCTCGTCACGCCGGGAATCGCCGGCACCGTGTAGGTGCCCGAGGCGGCGCCGCCCGGTCCGATTTCCGGTTCGCCGGCAACGGGACCCGCAGCGGTCGCCGCGCGAGCACGGATCCCACGACCGCTACCCACAGCACGAGCGCGACCTGGGAAAACCGCGATCGGGGAGAACCTGGTCTCCACTGCAATTGCGCTCGGACCCGCTAGATGCGCTCGCTCGATGCCCTTCCACACGTTTGCTGCCCAAGCGCTGCCCGAAACGCTTCGAGCGTCTCGGCAACACGCATTCCGAGGCATGACCGCCCGCGTCATTGGTGGCCGGTCGAGTCACCAACTCATAGATAGACGCATTTTGCAGGCACTTCAAAGGACGGGAGCGACGGGACTCGAACCCGCGACCTCCGGCGTGACAGGCCGGCGTTCTAACCAACTGAACTACGCCCCCGAGCGCTGCACGATTGTAGCGGCGCGCCGGTAGGGAGGGTGGTGGCGCGCGCCGGACTCGCGGGCAGACTGAGAGGGTGAATCTCGCCGACTGGATCGCGGTGGCCGTGATCGCGCTCGCCGCGGTCAGCGGCTTCCGGCGCGGGCTGCTGACGGGCGCATTGTCGCTTGCGGGGCTGATTGCCGGTGCGCTCGTCGGCGCGCGCTTCGCGCCCGAGATCGTCGGTGACGCGAGCCCGTACGTGCCGCTCGTCGCGCTGGGCGGTGCCGCGATCGGCGGCATGCTCGGGCAGATCGCGGGCGCGTTCATCGGCCGCTCCGCACGGGGGTTGATCTCGATCCTGCCGCCGCTGCGCTGGCTCGACTCCGCGGGTGGGAGCGCGCTCGGGCTGTGCACCGGTCTTGCGATCTGCTGGGTCGTCGGCGCGACGCTCCTCTACCTTCCCGGCCAGACCGAGGGTCGCCGGCTGGCACAGGAGTCCCGTGTGGTCTCTGCGCTCACGCAGGCGCTGCCGCCCGCGACGGTCATGGACGCGGTCGTGCGCATCGACCCGTTCGCCGCGATCGTCGGCCCCGCCGCCGGAGTCGATCCACCCGATCCCGCCATTCTCCAGGTCGCCGCCGTTCGTGCGGCGCGGCCGTCGGTCGTCCGCATCACCGGCTTCGCCTGCGGGCTCGGCGTCGAGGGATCGGGGTGGATCGTGGGGAAGGAGCTGGTCGCCACGAACGCGCACGTCGTCGCCGGTGTCGACCGGCCCGAAGTCGACCGGCAGGACAACCATGGCTTCAAGGCGCGGGTGGTCTCCTTCGACGCGCGCAACGACGTCGCGATTCTCAGAGTTCCGGGCCTCGACGGGAAGCCGCTCGGCCTTGCCGATCCCGAGCGCGGCGAGCCGGCCGCGCTGCTCGGGTTCCCGGGCAACGGGCCGTTTCGGGCGACCCCCGTGCGGATGGGTCGTGCCGCGAAGGTCGGGCTCAGGGACGCATACGGCCGGTTCGAGCTCGGCCGGACAGTGGTCGCTCTTCGAGGGAACGTCGAGGCAGGAAACTCGGGCGGTCCCGTGGTGGACGGCGAGGGCAAGGTCATCGCGACGATCTTCGGTGCCCGGAAGGGGTCGGACGACGGCTACGCGGTACCGAACGCGCAGGTTTCGAACGCACTCGCGAACGTCGGGCCGCCGCTCGAGACGGCCTGCGTGGCGCGCTGACCGCGTCGTTCTACTCGCCCGGGACGATGCGGGACACCGGCTCCGGCCGCGGCGAGCCCCGGCCGATCGGCGTATCGGAGGTCTCCGAGCGGTCGCCTGCCTCCGCCAGCAGGTCGGTCAGGTTCAGCGCCAGGGCCCGTTGTCCGTCCGCGACGAACCGGTAGCCGGACGGGCCGACGTCGACGCCGCGGTCGACGAGCTCGCGGTACGAGCGCTCACCGTCCGGCGTTGCGCGCCACGCCTCGCCGAACCGCTCGAGCTGCCCCGCGAGCGCCGCCAGCGCGCTCCGGTAGCGCACCCAGCGGTGGTTGTCCCACGAGAGGCCCGAATCCGTGCCGGGCGTGCCGGCGAAGCGGTCCACGAGCGCCCGCCCGGCCGCCTGGCCGCGGAGCGTCAGCGCGTCGATCACGTGCTGCGGCATCGTCAGGTTCATCCCGCCCTCGTCGGGCGCGGTGTGGACATGGACGATGCGGTCGCGGTAGCCGGGCTGGTGCGTGAGCGTCGCGTCG
>DASSBI010000244.1:0-3028 GCA_035698965.1 Gaiella sp.
CGGCGGCACGGCAAGCGTGGGCGGCGGCGTCGGCACCCGCGGCCCGGGCGAGTCGCAGCTCGAGAGCGACCGGCGGATGGCGAATCGGCGCATCGCCTTGCTGCGAAGAAGGCTCCGCGATGTGGGCGCTCATCGCGCGACACGACGCAAGGCGCGCACGCGCTCGGAGATACCCACGGTCGCCCTCGCCGGGTACACGAACGTCGGGAAGTCGACGCTGCTGAACGCGCTCACCGGCGCCGAGGTGTCGGTCGAGAACCGCCTCTTCGAGACGCTCGACCCGACGACACGCACCTTCGAGCACCTCGGCAAGCGGTATCTCGTCACCGACACCGTCGGGTTCATCCGCCGCCTGCCGACGCAGCTCGTGGAGGGCTTCGCCTCGACCCTCGAGGAAACGCTCGTCGCCGACCTCGTCCTCCACGTCGTCGACGGCTCGCTGCCCGAGGAGGTGCTCGCCGAGCAGGTCGAGTCGGTCGAGACCGTGCTCGCGGAGATCGGTGCCGGCGAGATACCCGTCGAGCTCGTCGTGAACAAGGTCGACCTGCTCGACGTGCGCGCCCGCCGGAGGGTGGCCAACCGCTTCCCCGACTCGCTCGAGATCTCCGCCGCGACGGAAGAGGGGATCGACGAGCTGAAGGCGCGTATCGCCGAGCGGTTCGCCGACCGGTTCGACGAGGTGCGGCTGCTCGTGCCCTACGAAGAAGGCCGTGTGCTCTCCGACCTCTACGCGCTCGGGGCACCGATCGACGAGCGGACGGACACCGACGAGGGCGTCGTCGTCCGTGCGCGCCTTCCACACCGAGAGGTACGACGCTTCGCGCCGTACCTCGTCTCGGGAATCGAGGAGCAGCAGGCGTCGTGAGCCGCACGAGCACCGTGACCGAGCTCGCGGTCAAGCGGCTGCGGCCCGACGCGGTCGTCCCGACGCAGGCGTACCCGGGCGATGCCGGCTTCGACCTCGCCGCCTGTGAGCGCGTGGAGCTCGCGCCGGGAGCGCGCGCCGTCGTCGGCACCGGGATCGCGGTCGCGCTTCCGCCGGGTCATGCGGGGCTCGTCGTGCCGCGCTCCGGCCTGGCCGCGCGCCACGGTCTCGGGAAGGTCAACGCTCCTGGCCTGATCGACGAGGGCTACCGCGGCGAGATTCGGGTGATCCTGCACAACACCGACCTCGAGGAGACGTTCGTCGTGGAGCCCGGCATGCGCATCGCCCAGCTCGTCGTCGTCGAGCTGCCGCGGATCGAGCTCGTCGAGGTGGACGAGCTCCCGGACAGCGAGCGCGGGGCCGGTGGCCTCGGCTCCTCGGGGCACTGAGGACGTGCGCCCCGAGCCGCGCATCCGGGTCTCGGCGCTTCTGCACTGGCGCGGGTCGATTCTCCTCATCCGCCATGAGAAGCGCGGCCGCGAGCACTGGCTGCTTCCCGGTGGCGGCGTGTCGAGCGGCGAGACGCTCGTCGACGCTTTGCAGCGCGAGCTGGCGGAGGAGACGGGACTCGTGGGCGATCGCGACGAGCTGCCGGTGGAGGGGCCGATCGCGATCGTCGAGTCGATCTCGCCGGAGCGGAGCCTGTGGTCGAAGCACGTCGTCCATGTCGTCTTCGCCGGCGAGCTGGACGGCTCGCTCGAGGGCGTCATGTCGAGCGACGAGGCCGTGCGTGGGCATCGGCTGTTCACGCCCGACGAGCTCGACGGCATCGCGTTGCACCCACCCATCGCCCGATTCCTGGCCCGGTGGCAACCCGGCGACCCGTGCGTCTATCTGGGCGCGCGGTGGGCGGAGTAGCGACTCAGGCGGGCTTCCCGCCGCGGCTTCGTGCGCGCGCGGCGGCGACGGCGTGAGCCACCTGCTCGAGCTCGTCGGCGAGGGGGGCGAGGGCCTCCGGATCCCCTCCGGCCGCATGGGCGATAGCCCAGGAGAGCAGCAGGTCCGCGAGCCAGGGGTTGCGTGGAAGGAGCGGGCCGTGAAGGTAGGTGCCAACCGAGCGGCCGACGCGACAGCCCTCGAAGCCGGAGGCGCCGTCGTTCCCGTACCCGGCGACGACCCGCCCGAGGGGCTCGGCGCCGGGGTCGAGCACCGTCCGGCCGGCGTGGTTCTCGAAGCCTGCGATCGTGCGGCCGCGAGCCTCGTCCAGTGTGCTCTCGAGCAGGACGTCGCCGATCATGCGGGTCTCGCCGGCGAGCGTCTCGTGCGGGAAGAGGCCCGCGCCCTCGAGCCAGGACCCGTCGCGCCCGCGGTACCCGCGCCCCAGCAGCTGGTAGCCGCCGCAGACGGCGAGGAGCGCGGCGCCACCCTCGACGGCGGCGCGAATCGTGTCACCGCGCGCGGCGAGGTCGGGGGCGATCATCGCCTGCTCTCGGTCCTGGCCGCCGCCGACGTAGAGGAGGTCGTGCGATCCGGGCTCGAGCGTCGTGTCGAGCGTCACGGGGTCGACGCGTAGCTCGTGACCGCGGGCGGCGGCGCGGCGCGTGAAGACCGCGATGTTGCCGCGGTCGGCGTAGATGTTCAGGTACTCGGGATAGAGATGGCCGACGCGGATGATCATCGGCCGTCGCGCTCCCAGTACGGCCGCGTCAGCCCGCGCTCCGTCGCAATCGCCCGCAGCTCGAGCATCGCGGTGTACGTCGGGAGGACGGCGAGCTCGCCACCCGTCGGCGTCAGCTCGAGCCCCCGGTCGAGTGCCGCCTGGAGGTCGGGCACGAGCTCGAGCCGCTCGCGTGGGAATCCGCCGTAGGTGAAGCGCAGCGCCAGCTCCGCCGCCCGCTCGCCGCTCACCACGATGCGTTCGGCACGCTCGAGCACGGGCTCGAAGTCGACATCCCAGATCCAGGACACGTCGCGCCCGTCGGCGATCCGGTCGTTGAGCGCCACGACGAGAACGGGGGGGACACCGCCCTCCTCGATCGTCCGCAGCGCCTCGTTCGCGCCGGCCGGGTTCTTGACGAGCAGCAGCAGGAAGCCCCGGTCGCCGACCGAGAACCGCTCGAAGCGCCCGAATGCCGCCCGAAAGCGCTCCAGCCCCGCACCGAC
>DASSBI010000245.1:0-5827 GCA_035698965.1 Gaiella sp.
ACTTCGAGATGGCGCTCGAGCGGATCGTCCCGGAGGACTGGGGCTGGCAGCACATCGAGGAGGGCGAGGAGAACGCGCCGACGCACATCCGCGCCTCGTTCATGGGGCCGAGCGTGCTCGTCCCGCTGACAGACGACGGGACGATGGCGCTCGGCACCTGGCAGGGCATCTTCTTCTGCGAGTTCGACGGCCCGCGCGAGCGGTCGGTGCACGTCTCCGTGCTTGCCTAGAGGCTAGGAGGCCACGTCCCGCCGTGCGAAGAGCACGACCCCGACGACCGCTGTGACCGCCCCGAGCGCGACGAGGAAGAGCGTGTGCCACGGGTCGAGGCCCCGGCGGAGCGGGTCGCCGGCGACGTAGTGGTAGAAGGGCGAGAGCTTCCGGAACGGCTCGAGTGCGTCGACGAGCGCCGCGAGCGAGTTGACGAGATACGCGCTCACGGCGAGCGCCACGGTGAGACCCACGGCGAGGGTCTTCCGGCCCGTCCCCGCCGCGAGCATGAACGCGATCGCGCCGTAGGCGACCGCGAGCACGACGAGGACGGCGACCGCGGAGCCGAGGTGGACGGCCGAGACGTGCATCCCGAAGATCCGCGCACCGATCCAGAGCGCGAGCCAGAGCACGGCACCGAGGCCCACGACCTCGGCACACATGGCGGCGAGCTTCTCGACGGCGATGCGCGTCCTCGAGCGCGGGAAGGAGAGCAGCAGGTCGAGGGTGCCGCGCTCCTCCTCGCCGGCGATCGCTCCGGCTCCGTTGCCAACCGAAGCAACGAGGAACAGCGCGGGAATCATGAACGAGAAGAGCTCGCTCCCGAGATACCCCGCCGCCGAGGTGAAGTCGGCCTGGCCTCCGAACGCGATGAACGCCTTGAGCGCCTCCGGGTAGCTCTCGACCAGCTTGTTCAGATCGGGGTTGTCGCGGATCGTCGGATAGACCGCGACGATCAGAGCGACGTAGCCCGCGAGGCCGAGCGACCACCCGGCAAAGCTGCGACGCAGGTCGCGGAGCGACTTCGCGAAGACGCTACCGAGCATCCGCCGGCCTGCGGTACTGCTCGAGGAACACGTCCTCGAGGTCTGCCTCGTGGCTGTCGAGCGCGGCGACCTCGTATCGCGCGAGCTCCTTGACGAGCGCGTCCGCCGCGCCTTCGAGCGTGAGGCGGACGACAGGGCCTCGGCGCTCCACCTCTGTGACGCCCGGCACGCCGTCGAACGCGCCCTCCGGCGGCATATTCGCGAAGGTCACCTCGACCCGTGTCAGCGCCCGCTGGCGCAACGTCTCGACGGAGTCGACGAGCTGGAGGCGCCCTTCGCGGATCAGGGCGACGCGGTCGGCGATGTGCTGCACCTCGGACAGGACGTGCGACGAGAGGAACACGGTGCGGCCGTCCGCGGTCGCCTCGGCGACGAGCTCGTAGACGACCTGCTGGACGAGCGGATCGAGACCGGACGTGGGCTCGTCGAAGACGGCGAGCGCCGGACGGTGCATCAGCGCCTGGACGAGCCCGACCTTCTGCCGGTTGCCCTTCGAGAGCGACCGTACCGGCCGGTCGAGCTCCAGCTCGAGCCGTTCGGCGAGCGACTCGCCGTCGCCGAGGTCCCCCATGCCCCGCAGCGAGGCGAAGTAACGCAAGTGCTCGCGAGCGGTGAGGCGCTCGTACAGGCGGAGGTCGCCGGGCAGGTAGCCGACCCCCTTTCGCGCGGCGGGCCCGGCGCGCCGCACGTCCGCGCCGAAGAGTTCGATCCGCCCCGAGCTCGGGCGGATCAGGTCGAGCAGCAGCCGGATCGTGGTGGTCTTGCCGGCGCCGTTCGGACCGAGGTAGCCGAAGACCTCGCCCTTCCGCACCTCGAACGTGAGCTCGGAGACGCCGCGGTCGCGCCCGTAGACCTTCGACAAGCGGTCGGCGCAGATGACCGGCGCAGGCATCGCGCGAAGGCTACGCGGCTACCCTGCCCGCGTGGCAGCGCCGGTGCACAAGGGAGAGGAGATCCAGCTCCGCATCGACTCGCTCGCGTACGGCGGGAACGGCGTCGGGCGACTCGACGGCTTCGTCGTCTTCGTCCGGGGCGGGCTCCCCGGCGATCTCGTCCGCGCTCGCGCGACGAAGGTGAAGCGGGGGTTCGCGGAGGCGATCCGCACCGAGCTGCTCGAGCCGGGCCCGGGCCGCGTGGATGCGCCGTGCAGGCACTTCGGCGTCTGCGGCGGCTGCCGCTTCCAGGACCTCGCGTACGAGCGGCAGCTCGACGCGAAGCACGACCAGGTGCGCGACGCGCTCGTCCGCCTCGGCGGGTTCGTCTCTCCCCCCCTCGAGCCGATCGTGCCCGCGCGGTCGGTCTACGGCTACCGGAACAAGCTCGAGTACTCGTTCGCGCCCGGCGACGACGGGCTCGTGCTCGGCTTCCACCGCGCGGGCCGCTGGGACGAGGTGATCGACGTCGAGGAATGCCTCCTCACGACGGAGGTCGGCAACGCGGTGCGGGAGGCAGTCGCCGGGTGGGCGCGGTCGGAAGGGCTCGAGGCCTACGACCAGGAGACGCAGAGCGGATACCTCCGGCACCTCGTCGTCCGCGAGGGGAGGAACACGGGGCAGCTGCTCGTCATGCTCGTGACCGCGCCGGGTGAGCTGTTCGACACCGACTTCCTCATCGAGACGCTCACGCGGTTTCCGGAGGTGCGCTCGATCCACTGGGCGGTGAACGACCGACCCGCCGAGGTGACGAACCTGCCGACGACGCTCTTGTGGGGCGAGGGGTGGATCGAGGAGGAGCTTCTCGGGCTCCGCTTCCGCGTGCGCCCCAACGCGTTCCTGCAGACGAACACGGGGATGGCGGAGACGCTCTACACGCTCGCGCGCGAAGCGGCCGCGCTGACCGGAGGCGAGACGGTGTACGACCTCTACTGCGGCACCGGGACGATCGGCCTCGCGCTCGCCGCCGACGCCGGCTCGGTGTGGGGCGTCGAGATCTCCGAGGAGTCCGTGGCCTGCGCGATCGAGAACGCCCGGGCCAACGGCGTCGACAACGCGCAGTTCTTCGCGGGCAACGTCGGGCAATCGCTCGAGGAGCTCGCCGAGCGCGCAGGCTCACCGGACGTCGTCGTCGTCGACCCGCCGCGCGCGGGGCTCGCGGGCAAGGCGTTGCGCCGGACGGGGGCGCTCGGCGCCGAGCGGATCGTCTACGTGTCGTGCAACCCCACGACGCTCGCATCCGATCTCGCGGTGCTGCGCGACGAGTACGGCTACGAGCTCGCTCGCTGCACCCCGGTCGACATGTTCCCGCACACGCCGCACATCGAGAGCGTCTCGCTGCTCAGGCGTGCGCACGGTTCTGCCGAAGAGCATGATGCCGGTGTCACGGGGGGATGAGCCGACCGGCTCTCAACGACGAAAGGTGATGAAGTGAACGGACGAAGGATCGCGGCCCTGCTCATCGCCGTGCTCGCGCTCGTCGCGGCCGGCTGCGGCGGGAGCTCGAGCGACGAGGCGTCGTCGGACACCGAGACGACGGTCGCAATGGAGACGACGGAGACGATGGCGACGGAGGACACGACGGCGACGACCGACGACTCCGAGACCAGCACCGACATCGATCTCGGAAACCTCTCCGGCGAGTGCAAGCAGTTCGCGGGCATCTCCTCGAAGCTCGCCCAGTCGCTCAGCGGCCAGGACGCGAACATGGAGGACGCCGCGAAGGCGTTCGACGAGATCGCCGACCAGGTGCCGGACGAGATCAAGGACGACTACCAGGTGATCGCCGAGAACTTCTCGAAGATCGCCGAGGCGCTCAAGGGTGTCGACCTGACGAGCGGGCAGACGCCGAGCCCGGAGGCGCTCGCCAAGCTGCAGGAGCTCTCGAAGTCGATGGACTCGGCCGAGATGCAGCAGGCCTCGCAGCACATCGAGGCCTGGGTACAGGAGCACTGCTAGAGAACGACAGTCACGGAGGGGCGCGGCGCGTGCCGCGCCCCTCCGCACGAAGCGAGCGCCAGAGCAGGTCGGCGTTCGGGACGAGGAAGCCGAGGGAGATCGCGGGGAGCGCCGGCAACCCGTTCAGGTCGAGCGCATAGGTCAGCAGGAGGGTCGCCGACAGCGCGCCCGCCATGCCGAGCCAGGTCGCGCGGACGCGCAACCCGTACCGCGCGGCGGCCGCGAGGAAGAGCGCGAAGAAGATGACGTCCGGCGGGCCGAGGCGGGCGGCGCCGTCTTCGCCGGGCACGGCGAACGTCACGGCGATCCGCTCGAAGAGGCCGGGCTGCTCCTCGATGACCACCTTCGTCGGACCGCGGTAGACGGACACCACGTCGACCCACGGGACGACCGCGGCGACGAGGACGATCCACACGAGCGCCTCCAGCATCTGGACGAACCAGAAGCCGAAGAGGCAGAAGGCGACGAGCTTCGCGACGTTGAAGAGCCCGTCTGCTCCGACCAGGTCGAGAAGAGCCGCAAGCGCTCCGGTGAGCAGCGCCGCCTCGAGCAGGCGCCGCTCGCCCGCGAGCGGCAGGAGCAGCCAGACGACCAGGAACGTCGAGGGAAAGACGAGCACCGCGACGAGCGCGGCGTCCCAGCCGCCCGAAAGGGCGGGAAGCCGATCGGCGTAGGCGTCCCAGGCGGCGACCGCCACCAGGAGCGCGACGAGCGCCGCGGTGCGTCTGGGGCCTAGATGGTTGATCGGCAATTCGCGCGAACCGGATGGCGCCCCGGACACGGCGCCGGATCACCCCGTCCGGGCACGGCCCGTACGTTCCGGTACTGGCCGTGCCAGGCCGGTGCGCCCGGCTTGGTCTGGGACACCCCCGGACGTCACTCCAATCACCGATCAATCATCTAGTACGGCGGGAGCTCGGACCACCAGCCGCCGAGCGCCTTGAACGCGTTCCAGAAGCGCGTCTTGGCGGCCTGCTCGTCGAGCGACGCGTCGATGTCCGGCGTCACGAGCGCGTCGATCGTCGGCGTGAGCTCCTGGAGCCGGCCGGTCGACTCGGGATCGAGCGCCGACGAGAGCGGGAAGTCGAGCGCGTTCACGAACGCGACCGTCTCGTCGCCCATCGCGACGACGAGCTTCGGCTGGACGATGTGGAGCTCGCGGGTCAACCAGCCGCGGGCCGCGGCGGGATCCTCGGTGCCGAACTTGAGACAGTTGGTGCCGTAGACCGCGAGCGGATCGACCGCAAGGCGCTGCAACGACTTGAGGAGCGCCTGACCCGAGCGCCCGAAGAACGCGACGCCTTCCGCGATCTCGCTGTGGACGGGCCGGTACTTGAGGAGGAACACGTCGCCGAGCGGATGGCCGCTGCCGAGGACCGGCACGTGCAACTCGTCGCCGAGCGCGAGCAGCTCGTCGCCGAGCTCGTTGATCTCCGAGATCGCGCGGCGGAGATAGCGCTCCTGGATCTCGTCGCCGTTCGACGGCTTCGCCGCGGAACGGCCTGAAGCCCGTGCCCGCCGCTCTTCGGGGTCCACCATCGCTCTCTCATTCGTGGGCAGCCGGGGTGCTTCCTCTAGTTCCCCACGCGCTCCTTCATCTGAGCCACCCACTTGAGCGACTGGAGCAGCGCGAGCGACTTCGGCCGCCGCAGCACGGTGGCCGTGCGAAGCGAGAGGAGAAACTCCTCGGGGCCGTCGAAGCGCCGCATCCGAAGCGCGCCGGTGCCGACCCCCTGCAGCACGTGGGCGTCCGAGCCCGCGCCCTGCAGGAGGCCGTACTTCCGCGCGAACCGGAGAGCCTCGTCGTTGTAGCCGTCGAAGAGGAGCCGTGCGTTGTAGACCTCGAGGACGTCGATCTCGGGCAGGTGCCGGTGCAAGGTCGCGGGCGCCGGAATCGAG
>DASSBI010000246.1:0-2952 GCA_035698965.1 Gaiella sp.
GCGACCTCCTCCGGCCGCGGCTCGCGGCCGAGGCGCTGGACGAGCTGGCGCTCGATGTGCACGACCTTGTTGAGCTTCTCGACCATGTGCACCGGGATCCGGATCGTGCGCGCCTTGTCGGCGATCGCGCGCGTCACGGCCTGGCGGATCCACCACGTTGCGTACGTCGAAAACTTGAAGCCCTTGCGGTGATCGAACTTCTCGACCGCGCGAATGAGGCCGAGCGACCCCTCCTGGATCAGGTCGAGGAAGGTGAGCCCGCGCCCGAGGTAGCCCTTCGCGATGGAGACGACGAGGCGTAGGTTCGCCTCGATCATGTGCTGCTTCGCGCGCTCGTCTCCACGCTCGATCCGCTTCGCGAGGGAGACCTCCTGGTCGGCCGTCAGGAGCGGCACCTTGCCGATCTCGCGGAGGTAGAGCCGAAGGGAGTCGAGGGACGGCTCGACGGTGAGGTCGAGCTTCGGTGCGGTCACGACCTCCTCGGGAGGCACGATCGGCTGCTCGTGAGGCAGTGCCTTGTGCTGCTCTCCCTCGACGAGCTCGATCGAGTGATCGATGAGGTACGTCGTGAAGTCCTCCAGCTGCTCCTTCGTGAGATCGACGTCCTCGACGGACTTGACGATCTCGTCGTACGTCAGGAACCCCTTCTCCTGCCCTTGCTCGACGAGCTTGTGCAGCTCCTCGACCTCCGGAAGAGCGGTTTCGACCGAGAGCATGGACCCCTTCTTTCTCCCTGGCGGTTGACGGAAGACAGACCCTCGAACGCAACGAGCCGGATCACGGTTCCGGCTCCGACCACGCGCCGGCGCATCGTATACACGACATCCGGCCTTGGATAGGGTCGGATTCTCGATCATCGATCAAACGGATGGCCGGACCCGCAGCTCGCCCACGTGCTCGCCGAGGCTGTTCGTCACCGGGCTCTCGGCAAGAGGGCCGGGGTCGATCCCGAGGACGGCGAGCACGCGCGCGAGCGCGGGCTGGATGGCACGAAACGCGCCGTCGACCACCTTGAGCGCCAGCCCGAGCCCGTCTGCCGAGGCGGCGCAGAAGAGCCCCTCGGCGCCGCCCTTCGCGATCCACCCGTCGAGCGTGCGGATCATCAGGGCGTCCGTCGCGACCGGTCCTCGGAGCAAATCCGGGTGCGCCCGCATCGCGCGCACGACGCGGTCACCGCCGTCGAGCGAGGCCAGCCGCGTGAAGCAGTGAGCGGCGCGCTCGAGCGGCAGCGCGAAGGTGGGCACGCCGCACCCGTCCACCCCGACCACCAGTGACGACACCTTCACCTCCGCCGCCTCCGCGACCTCGCGCAGCATCGCCTGCTGGCAGGGATGCTCGAGAGCGCGGTACCCGGGCGTGGGCCAGTCGCGCGCGCGGCACAGCGCGAGGAAGCCGGCGTGCTTCCCGGAGCAGTTGTGCTCGACCGGGGTCGGCGCCCCGCCGCACTCGAGCTCGTCCTCGGCGGCCGGCGCATCCGCGAGGAGCCGACGGACGACCGCGAGCTGTTCCGGTGCTGCGAGGTGCGACGCGCAGGCGAGCGCGATCTCCTCGTCGTCGAGCTCCGGCCGCGCACGCACCACGGGGAGCGCCTGGATCGGCTTCGCCGACGAGCGAAGGTACGTGACGAGCGACGGATCGCCGGCGAAGAGCTCGATCCGCCCGCTTCGGGCGGCCACCGCGTGCACGACGTGGCGCGCCTCGACGACCTCGCCGCGGGTCACCTCGACGACGATCGGCTCCACGGCAGCGAGCCTAGATGATCATGCGAAGCTCTACGCTTCCTCCATGCCCGAGCTGCCCGAGGTCGAGGCCTGGGTGCGGGAGCTCGACCCGCTCGTCTCCCGCGCGCCGATCGAGATCGCGCGGCCGGGCCACGTCGCGACCCTGAAGACGTTCGACCCGCCGCCCTCCGCGCTCGCCGGCCGCACGTTCGAGGGCGCGCGGCGGCGCGGGAAGAACCTTCTCTTTCCGACCGCCGACGGCGAGCTGGTCCTGCGCGTCCACCTGATGAGCGCCGGCCGGCTGCGGCATGTCGCTCCGGGGAAGAAGGCCCCCGCCAAGCCGATGTTCCAGGTGCGCTTCGCAGACGGCGGCGAGCTCGACCTCACCGAGGGCGGCAAGAAGAAGCGTGCGGGTGTCTGGCTCGTCACGCCCGACCGCCTCGACGCCGAGCTGGCGCATCTCGGGCCCGACGCGCTCGACGTCGACGACGTCGCGCTGGCAGAGATCCTGCGCCGCGAGCGCCGTCAGCTCCATCCGTTCCTCCGCGATCAGCGCGCGCTCGCGGGGATCGGCCGCGCACACGCAAACGAGATCCTCTGGACGGCCCGACTCTCGCCCTTCCGGCTCTCGACCGACCTCGGCGACGAGGAGGTCGCGACGCTGGCGACGGCGATCCACGACGATCTCGCCCGGGCGCTGGAGCTCCGGCTCGAGGGCAAGGGCGATGCGGACGTCTACCGCGTCCACGGCCGCTTCGGCGAGCCCTGTCCGCGGTGTGGCGCGACCCTCCGCCGCGTCGACTTCGAGGAGCACACGATCACGTACTGCCCGGCGTGCCAGACCGGAGGGCGCGTGCTCAAGGATCGCCGGCTTTCGCGACTCCTCCGCTGACCTGAACCGAGCGAGTAGCCTCCCGGGGTGGCGAGGCTTCAGGTGAACGGCGTCGACATGGCGTACTCGGTCGCCGGGAACGGCCCACCTCTCGTGTTGCTGCACGCCGGGATCGCCGATCGGACGATGTGGGAGGACGTGATGCCGATGCTCGCGGGCCGCTTCCGGGTGATCGCCTGCGATCTTCGCGGCTTCGGCGAGACGCCGCTCCCGGACGGGCCGTTCGTGTATGCCGCGGACGTCGCCGCGATGCTCGACGAGCTCGAGATCGAGCGGGCGCACGTCATCGGCGTCTCGATGGGCGGCCACGTCGCCCTCGACCTGGCGCTCGCGCGGCCC
>DASSBI010000247.1:0-18264 GCA_035698965.1 Gaiella sp.
TGAGGATCCCGTAGACGGCGAGCGCGACGGCACACGTCGCCGCGAGCGAGATCCCCAGCACTCCGAGGACCCGCCCCAGGCGTGCCGTCCGCCGACCGCCGGCGCGGCCCAGACGCATGTCGTCGAGCCGGAGCGCGCCGCGCGCGAGGCCGATCGCGAGCGCTCCCAGCAGGACGGCCACGGGGATCGCAACACCGGCGTGCAGGAGCTCGTACGAGCCGGAGTAACGGGTGGCGAGGATCGCGAGCGGCATCGTCGCCGTTGCGAGCAGGCCGAGCAACAGGCTGACCGTTGCGCGGCCGTTTCCCGACGTGTGCTCCTCCGTGCGCGTGACGGCGTTCGCGGCCATGCCCTACTGTTTCTTGTACGGCTTGCCGTCCGCCGCGGGCGGGATCGACCGCCCGATGACCCCGGCGACGGCGATCAAGGTGAGGACGTAGGGGAGCGCCTGGAACAGCACTGCGGCCGAATCGGAGTACTCGGGCAGACGTTGCGCGAGCGCGCTCGAGAACCCGAACAGGAGACAGGCGGCGGCCGCGCCGTACGGCCGCCAGTTGCCGAAGATCACCGCCGCGAGAGCGATGAAGCCGCGGCCGGAGGTCATGTTCTCGCTGAACGAGTTGACGAACCCGATCGAGAGGAACGCCCCACCGGCGGCTGCAAGCATGCCCGAGGCGATCACGGCGCCGTAGCGGATCCTGTACACGTCGATCCCGACCGTGTCCGCGGCGCGCGGGTGCTCGCCGACCGCCCGGATCCGTAGCCCGAGCGGTGTCCTGAAGAGCACGAACCACGAGACGGGGATGAGGATCAGCGCGATCCAGATCATCAGGTTGAGGTTCCCGAAGATGTCCCCGAGGAACGGCACACCATCGATGAAGGACAGATGGACGTTCGGGATGCTCGGGATATCGCTGGGCGTCCCCTCCTGCCCGTAGATGTCGATGAAGAGGTAGCCGGTCAACCCGAGTGCGAGGAAGTTGACGGCGAACCCCGAGATGATCTGATCGGCCCGGAGGTGGATCGACCACACCGCGTGCAGCAGCGCTATCGCACCTCCGGACAGGATGCCGATCAGGAGGCCGAGGACCCACGAGTCGAGCTTGTCCGCGGCCAGGATCCCGAAGAACGCGCCCATCAGCATCATTCCCTCGAGCCCGATGTTCACGACGCCCGAGCGCTCCGAGAACATCCCCCCGAGCGCGGCGAAGATGAGCGGCGTCGCGTAGCGGAGCATCGCTGCGAAGAGCGCCGACCAGACGACCACCGTCTCGAGCTTGCCGATCGAGGACCGCGTGGCGAGGTAGGCGAGGCCGAAGCCGAGCGCGGCGGTCGCAATCGCATACCAACCGAAGCGCCGTTCTCCGCGCGTGATCACGAACACGCCGGCGAGCGCAGCGAGCAACGCGAGCAGGAGGCTCGGGATCCACGAGCGCGACGAGATCGGCGGCAGTGCCACGAACGCGGAGACGAGGCCGAGCACGATGCCCGCCCATGCGAGCGTCCGCAGCGGATTGCGGCGCACGACGTCCGTCGGCAGCGCGATGCTCGTCACGCCGCCACCGTCCTTCGCCCGCGCACGCGGGCGAGAAGCCAGAGGATCGCGAAGTCCAGGCCGACGAAGAGGATGACGAGCCCCTGGATCAGCAGCGTGAGGTTCGAGGCGAGCTCGGGCTGGAAGATCGTGGGATCGAGGTTGCGGGTGGACGTGCCGGTGATGAGCGCACCGAAGAGCAGGGCCGCGAGGCCCGTGCCGACCGCGGTGTTGCGGCCGAGCAGCGCGACGGCGATCCCCGTGAACCCCAACCCGGTCGTCGCAGACGCCTGGACGTCGCCGGTCGAGAGCCGGAACTGCCAGCCGAGGATGTCGATCGCGCCCGCGATACCCGCGAACGCCCCGGAGATCGCCATCGCGAGGAAGTAATTGCGTGCGACGCTGATCCCCCCGTACCGGGCGGCGTCGGGATTGAAGCCGACCGCCTTGACGCCGTACCCGAGCGTCGTGCGGTTGAGGATCGCCCAGTACACGACGAGCGCACCGAGGGCGATGAAGAACCCGATGTGGAGGCCCTGGAGGAGCGGGTCACCCCAGAAGACGTGGAGCTTCGCGCCCTCGACGACGTCGTTCGAGATCGGGACCGACGCCTGGGTGTCGTTCTGGAGCGGCCCTCCCAGACCGAAGAGGAACATGCCGACCCAGAGCACGATCCAGTTCAGCATGATCGTCGTGATCACTTCGTGCGCGCCCACCGTCGCCTTGAGGAAGCCTGCGATCCCCGCGACGAGCGCTCCGGCCAGCGTCCCGATCACCAGCACGAGCAAGACGTGCGGGACCGGGCTCATGCTCTCGAACGAGGAGCCGATCCAGACGGCCAGGATCGCACCGGCGAGGTACTGGCCCTGGCCGCCGATGTTGAACAGGCCGCAGCGGAACGCGAACGCGACAGCGAGCCCGACGAGGATCAGGGTGGTCGTCGCGATCAGCGTCTGCTGCAGGTTGAAGGCGGCGTCCGAGCCTGTGTCCCAGGGAATCTCGAAGAACCAGTTGAGCCCCGAGCCGTCGAAGATCGCCTTGTAGGTCTCGAGTGGGTTCTTGCCGGTCGTGACGAGCACCACGAGGCCGCCCATCACGAACGCGAGGAGCACCGTCAGGAGCGGCGCGAGCAGGCCGCCGGCGCGTTGTGCAAGCGCGATCCGCTCCGCGAAGCTCCCCCCCTCCTCCTCCGGCGGAGGCCCCGACGGCTGGCCGTACGGCTCCGTCGGGGTCGTCGCGCCCGTGTCGCTCATACCCGCTCCCGGCGCCGGCAAAGCCGGCACCGCCGCTCACTGGAGCCTCCGTCGAGCCTGCGACTCATGCCGCGGCCTCGCTACGCCCGGCACCCGTCATCGCGATGCCGAGCGCCTCCTCGCTCGCGGTCGGCGGGAACTCGCCGGCGATCTCGCCCTCGTACATCACGAGGACCCGGTCGGAGAGGGAGAGAATCTCCTCGAGCTCGAGCGAGACGAGCAGGATCGCGCGGCCCTCGTCGCGCTCCTCGATCAGCCTGCGGTGGACGAACTCGATCGCACCGACGTCTAGGCCGCGGGTCGGCTGCGCCGCAATCAGGACCTTCGGGTTGCGCTCGATCTCGCGGGCGAGCACGACCTTCTGCTGGTTCCCGCCGGAGAGGCTGCCCGCCCGCGTCGTCGGCCCGCCGCCCCGCACGTCGAACGCCTTGATCAGCGCGCGGGCACGCTCGATCAGGCGCCGCGGGAACAGCCAGCCGAACCGCGAAGCGGGCCGCGAGCGATAGTCGTGGAGCGCGATGTTCTCGGCGATCGAATACTCGAGCACGAGCCCGCGCCGCTGGCGGTCCTCGGGGATGTGGCCGAGCCCGTTCTCGAGGTGGCCGTGCACCGAGTCGCGCGTGACGTCGTCGCCGTCGATGCATACCGTCCCGGCGTCGACCGGGCGAAGTCCCGCCAGCGCGTCGATCATCTCGGTCTGCCCGTTCCCGTCGATCCCCGCCAGCCCCACGATCTCGCCCGCCCGCACCTGGAACGTGATGCCGCGGACCTTCTCGATGCCTCGGTCGTCGTGCACGCGGAGGCTCTCGACCTCGAGCAGGGGCTCGCCGGGCTGGGCCGCGGTCTTCTCCACGTGCAGGAGCACGTCGCGGCCGACCATGAGGCGGGCGAGGCTCTCCTCCGTTGCGCCCTCGGCGGGCAGCGTCTCGACCAGCTTGCCGCGCCGCAACACCGTGATCCGGTCGGCGATGTCGAGCACCTCGTTGAGCTTGTGCGAGATGAAGATCACCGACTTGCCGCGCGCGGTGAGGCTACGGATGACGTCGAACAGCTCCTGCGCCTCCTGCGGCGTGAGCACGGCGGTGGGCTCGTCGAGCACCAGGATGTCCGCCTCCCGGTAGAGCGCCTTCAGGATCTCGACGCGTTGCTGCTGGCCGACGGTGATGTCCTCGATGGTCGCGGCGGGGTCGACGGCGAGCCCGTAGCGATCGGAGATCTCCTGGACGCGCCGCTCCGCCTCGTGGACGTCGAACACGATCCCGCTGCGGGTCGGCTCCTCGGCCAGGACGATGTTCTCCGCCACCGTCATCACGGGGATCAGCATGAAATGCTGATGGACCATTCCTACCCCGGCGGCGATCGACGCGCTCGGCGAGCCGAGCCGCACGGGCTGGCCCTTGATCAGGATTTCGCCCTCGTCGGCGTGGTACAGGCCGTAGAGGATGTTCATCAGCGTCGACTTGCCCGCGCCGTTCTCGCCGAGGAGCGCGTGGACCTCCCCCTCGTGCAGGTCGAAGCTGACGTCGTCGTTCGCGACGGTCCCCGGAAAGCGCTTCGTGATGTGGCGCATCTCGAGAACCTGAGGCCGCGCGGACATTGCGCGGGATCATATGCAAACGGGGCGCAGCTTCCTGCGCGCCCCGGTCAGGCCTTCGCTACCTGCGCGGGACGTCGATGTCGCCGTCGGCGATCTGCTTCGAGACGTCGTCGAGCTTCGCGATCAGGGCGTCGCGGTCCGGCGCGTCCGCGCTGACCTTCCCGTAGCCAACGCCCCCGTTCGCGACGTCGAAGAGCGAGTCCGCGCCGCCCTCGAACGAGCCGTCGATCTCGCTGTTGATCGTGTCGTAGACCGCGACGTCGACCTTCTTCGTCGCGCTCGTCAGCATGAACGGCCCGAGGAACGACTGATCCGAGTCGACGCCGATTCCCCAGGCGTCACGTTCCTTCGCGGCCTGGAGCGCGCCGAGCCCGCAACCGCCGGCGGCCGCGAACACGGCCTTCGACCCGCGCGCGATCTGCGTGAGCGCAAGCTCCTTGCATTTCGCCTGGTCGACGAAATCCTGCGAGTAGCCCTGGATGACCATGACGGCGGGATTCGTCGCCTTCGCGCCCGCCCGGTAGCCGGCGAGGAACGCTACGACAGCCGGCACCGCCTGGCCGCCGACCGCGCTGACCGCGCCCTTGCCCGCTACCGTCGCGGCTGCGACGCCGACGAGATAGCCCGCTTCCTGCTCGGCAAAGACGAGCCCGCGCACGTTCCCCGGCTTCCCCTCGAGTGCCGCGGCGGGGAAGTCGACGATCGCAAAGTCCGTGTCCGGGAACTGCCGCGCGACGGTAGAGACGGAATCGCCCATGAGGAAGCCGACCGCGATCACGAGGTCGTAGCCGTCCCGCGCGGCGGTGGTCAGGTTCGGGACGTAGTCGCTCGTCGACTTCGAGATGAAGACGCGCCCCTGGATCCCAAGCTCCGTCTCCGCGCGCTCGAGCCCCGTGTTGGCAAGCGCATTGAACCCGCGGTCGTTGAGGCCGCCGATGTCGGTGACGAGCGCCACACGGACGTCCGAGTCGCTGGCGGAGTCGCTACTGCCGCCGCATGCTGCAGCGAAAAGCGCCAGGAACACAACGAAGGCGAGCGCGATGCTCTGGCGGGGGCGGACCATACCCTCCGTCTACCCATCCCTCCACCCACCGAAACGTCGGTGGGCGGGCACGAGGCCCGCCCACCGGTAATGCCGTTGCTCGCCCCTCTACTTGACGGTCGAGGGCGGCTTGACCTTGCCGGAGGCGAGGTCCTTCTTCCACTTCCCGAGCAGGTTGATCAGGGCGACGCGGCGGGGCGCATCCGCGCTCACCTTGCCGAAGCCGACGCCGTTGTTCTTGGCGTTGTAGAGCCCGTTGACTCCGCCCTTCCACGCCTTGCTCTTGGCGAGCTTGATCGTGTCGTAGACGCCCACATCGACCTTCTTCTGGGCGCTCGTCAGGATGTGCTTGCCGAGGTAGAACTGGTCGGCGTCGACGCCGACGCCCCAGGCCTTGTTCTCCTTCGCAGCCTGGAGCGCGCCGAGCCCACAGGCGCCCGCGACCTGGAAGATCACGTCGGCGTCCTGCTGGATCTGGTTCAGAGCGATCTCCTTGCACTTCGCCTGGTCGACGAAGTCCTGCGAGTAGTCGTTGAGTGTCGTGATGCTGGGCTTCACCTTCTTGGCGCAGTACTGGTAGCCCGCGATGTAGTGGTCGACGGGCGGGATCTTCACACCGCCGACCGACGCGATGACGCCCGACTTGGAGACCGTCGCAGCCGCGACACCGGCGAGGCAGCCCGCGTCCTGCTCCGCGAAGAGGATCCCGCGAACGTTCTTCGGCTTCCCCTTGAGGTCGCCTGCCGCGAAGTCGATGATCGCGAACTTCGTGTCGGGGAACCGCTTCGCCACCGCCGCCATCTGGTCGGCCATCAGGAACCCGACGCCGATCACGAGATCGTAACCTCTCGCACCCGTCGAGAGATTCGGGATGTAGTCCGCGGAGCTCTTCGAGATGAAGACACGAGTGTCGACGCCGAGCTTGCTTTGCGCGCGCAGGCGACCCACGTTCGCGAGGTGGTTGAAGCTCCTGTCGTTGAGGCCTCCGGTGTCGGTCACGAGCGCCACGCGGAACTTGGCGGGCGCCGCCGGCTTGGCCGAGCCAATCGAGGCGACGGTCAGCGCCGAGACCGCGACGAGCGCGACCGAGGCGAGGACCATCCATTTGCGAATCGCCACGTACCCTCCTTGATGATGCTTTGACGAAGCCTCCCGCTTCTGTGACGCGGGATTCAACACGAAGTTGGACCGGTGTCGCAACCGGCGCAGCCTAGTCGCAATCCGGCGCTCGGGTTGTAAGGAACGCCGCGCTACTCGGAGCCGATCACCGAGGCCAGCTGGTGCTCCTCGAGCAGCACGCGGCGCGGCTTCGAACCTTCGTAGCCCGAGATGATGCCGCGGCGCTCGAGCATGTCGATCAGCCGGCCCGCACGCGTGTAGCCGACGCGTAGCCGGCGCTGGAGCAGCGAGACGGAGGCCGTCTGCGTCTGGACGACGATCTCGATCGCGCGGTCGAGCAGCGGGTCCTCGTCGGGGTCGAAGTCGAGGTCGTCGCCGTCCTCCGCCGGCACGGCCTCCGGCGCCTCGAGAAGCGTCTCGTCGAGCTGTTGACCGCGCTGTGCCCGGCACTGCTCGACGATCAGCGCGATCTCGTCCTCGGTCACGAATGCGCCCTGGACGCGCTGCAGGCGTGACGTTCCGAGCGGCTTGAAGAGCATGTCTCCCTGGCCCAGGAGGCTCTCCGCCCCCGAGCCGTCGAGGATCACGCGGGAGTCAGTCTGACTCGAGACGGCGAATGCGATCCGGCTCGGGACGTTCGCCTTGATCATTCCGGTGATCACGTCCACCGACGGGCGCTGGGTGGCGAGCACGAGGTGGATCCCGACCGCACGCGACTTCTGCGCGAGCCGGATGATCGCGTCCTCGACCGCCTGCGGGGAGACCATCATCAGGTCGGCCAGCTCGTCGATCACGACCAGCAGGTACGGCAGCGGGTCCTCCCCACGCGCGCGGAACGTGCGATTCGCCTCGGGCAGGTTGCGGGCACGGATCAGCGACAGGCGCTCGTAGCGGCGCTCCATCTCCGCGACGACGTTCTGGAGCACCGCCGAGGCCTCCTTCGGGCTCGACACGACCGGGGTCAGCAGGTGCGGGATCGACTCGTAGAAGTTGAGCTCGATCCGCTTGGGGTCGATGAGGATCATCCGCACGTCGTCCGGTGTCGCGCGCAACAGCACCGACGTGAGCAGCGTGTTGATGCAGCCCGACTTGCCGGAGCCCGTGGTGCCGGCGATCAGGAGGTGCGGCATGCGCGCGAGGTCCGTCCAGACCGCGTTTCCCGAGATGTCCTTCCCGAGCCAGACCGAGAGCGGGCTCGCCGAGCCGGGCAGGTCGTCGTAGATGTCTCCGAGCGTGACCATGCGCGGCGCGAGGTTCGGGACCTCGACTCCCACTGCCTGCTTGCCGGGGATCGGCGCAAGGATCCGGATCTCGGTCGTCGCGAGCGCGTAGGAGAGGTCGTCCTTCAGGCCCGCGACCTTGGAGACCTTCGTCCCCGGTGCGAGCTGGAGCTCGTAGCGGACGACCCGCGGCCCGGCGATCGTGCCGACGACGGTCGCCTCGACGCCGAAGTGCGCCAGCGTCTCGGTGAGCACCTGCGCGGTGCGGGCGCTGACGTCGGCCGAGTCGGCCCGCGTCGGCGGGCTCGCCTTGAGGAGCGCGCGGTCGGGAAGCCGGTACTCGCCGCTCGTGGAGGGCTCGAAGTCGAGCCCCGCGTCGTCCGCCGTCGGCTCCTCCTCCGTCGCGACGCCGGGCTCGGGAGGAAGCAGCGGCGGTGGCTCGGCGGAGAACGGGCCCGCCGCGACGACGTCCGGGTACGCCTCCATCCCGTTCACGGGCACGATCGGCGTGCGGGGCAGCCCGCGCGGGGCCGTCTCGGCAGCGTCGGCCGACGGGTCGGCGTCGCTCCAGTCGGCCCACTCGATGCTCTCGATCGACCGGCGAGCGGCGCTGCCCGCCTGCCGGACGGCGTTTCCCGAGCTGCGGAGCAGCGCGCCGGCCGAGGCGCCGGTGACGAGCAGCAGCCCGGCGAGAACGAGTGCGACCCCGACGATCAGCGAGCCGGCCTCCCCGATGAAGCGCGCGAGGCTACCGCCCAGGGCCGAGCCGACAGCGCCCCCGTGGCTTTCTCCCAACGCGATCATCAGCCCCAGGAGGCCGATCGCGACGCCGGTGCGGAAGGGGCGCAGGTCGACGAGGGCGCTGCGGACGAGCATCAGGCAGCCGATGCCCGCGAGCGCGAGCGGGACGAGCGGCGCGGCCGTGCCGAGGCCGTCGTGCAGCCAGCCTGCGACGTGCGAGCCAACCGGGCCTCCGTCGAAGCCGAGCCAGAGGACGGTCGCGAGCACGAGGCCGACCGCGACGAGACCGAGCCCCCAGAGCTCGGGATGGTGGTGCCCGCGTGTCTTCTTCGCCTTCTTGTGCGTGCGGACGCGCGCAGGGCTGCGCGGCTTGCGCGTCCGCGCCGGTGCGGCCCGCTTCTTCCTCGTGGCCATGGGCTTGCAGGTTCTGCACGGCCGGAGCGAGTCCTGCGCACCCGACCGACTAACGGTCAGCCCCACCACTTGAGGTAGCCGCGCGGGCCGGTCGCCCAGGCGACGAAGACCGCTCCGCTGGGCACCCCGGCGACTCGATGGCGTCCGGACCCGTCCGCGCTCAGGACCTCGACTCCGGAGCCGTCGGGCGCCGTGTAGGCGATCTTTGTCCCGTCCGCCGACCACGCGACGGGAGCGTCGTTTCGCGTTCGAACGCCGAGGTCGCGTCTGCCGGTCCCGTCGCTGTACATGACGCAGACGTGGGCGTTCGCAAACCCGCAGACGAACACGATCTGCTGACCGTCGGGTGCCCACGACGGGCGGCCGTCGAAGACGTCGTCCGAGGTCAGCCTGCGCTCCCCGGTCCCATTCGCGTTCGTGAGGAAGAGCTCGTTGGTCACACGCGTGGCCGTCCCGGGGAAAGACCGCGCGAACAGGATCGTCCGGCCGTCCGGCGACCACCGAGCCCCCGACTCCTCCTGATCCGAGGTTCCGGTGAGGTTGCGTACGCCCGTGCCGTTGACACCTACGACCCAGATGTCCCCTCCCCGTGTGAACAGGATGCGCTGCCCGTCGGGTGACCACTGCGGAACGGCACCGCCGCCGACCAGCTTTCGCCGTCCGCGCCCGTCGACGCCGACGACGAAGATCCCGCCCTCACCGGCGTAGGCGACGCGTCTCACGTCAGGCGACCAGGCCGGCGACCGGGCATCCCCAACAAGCCTCCTCCGTCCCGTTCCGTCCACCCGGACGACCCAGATCCCGTCACGCCCCGCCGTGTAGGCGATATGCCCCTCGTCCGGTGACCACGCTGCACAGGAGCCCACACCACGGGCAAGCCGGAGCGGCTTGCCTCCGTCTGCACTCACGGCGTAGAGACCGCCGTCGTAGAGGTACGCGACCTTCGGCCTCTCGCGCGGATTCCACCCGATGCGAGGAATAGTGTCCCTCGACGTGACGGTGGTGGGGATCGCTGTGGCGGGCGCCGTGGGCGCGCTCGCGCGGTACGGGCTCGAGGGCGCCGTCAGCCGCCGCTGGCCAGGCGCGTTCCCGTGGGGAACGTTCGTCGTCAACATCAGCGGCGCCTTCGCGATCGGCTTCCTCTTCGTGCTTCTCACGGAGCGGGTGAGCGTCGACCCATGGGTGCGGTCGACCGTCACCATCGGCTTCCTCGGGGCGTATACGACCTTCTCGACGTTGTCCTTCGAGAGCTACCGGCTGCTCGAGGACGGCGCAACCGGCCTCGCGCTCGCGAACACGCTGGGCAGCCTCGCCGCAGGACTCGTTGCCGTGTACCTCGGCGTCGCCGCCGGAAGGGCGATCTGATGCGCATCGAGGGCGAGGGAAAGCTGCTCCGGATCTTCGTCGGGGAGTCGGACACGTGGCACGGCCGGCCGCTCTACGAGGCGATCGTCGCCCGCGTCCGAGAGGAAGGCCTCGCCGGCGCGACCGTCCTGCGCGGGATCGAGGGCTACGGCGCCAATTCGCGGATCCACTCGTCGCGGATCCTCCGCCTGAGCCAGGACCTCCCGATCGTCATCGAGTTGGTCGACACGGCCGAGAACATCGAACGCGTCCTCCCGATCCTCGACGAGATGGTCATCGAGGGGATGGTGACCCTCGAGCGGGTCGAAGTGATCGCCTACCGCGCGCCGGCGGAGGATCGCTAACCGGCGCGAGCCCGCGCGTCTTCCACGATCACCTCGGCCTCCGCTCGGTTGCCGAAGCCGCGCGTCTCGACCTTCTCTTCCTCCAGGTCCTTGTAGACCTGGAAGAAGTGCTCGATCTCGTTGCGGAGCTCGGGCGGGATGTCGTGGACGTCGTGGACGCGCATCCACGCGGGGTCCTTGAGCGGGACGCAGAGGATCTTCTCGTCCGGGCCCTTTGCGTCGGTCATGTGGAACACGCCGACGACGCGCGCCCGGATCCGGCATCCGGGAAACGTCGGCTCGCCGACGAGGCAAAGCGCGTCGAGTGGGTCGCCGTCCTCCCCGAGCGTCCCCTCGACGAAGCCGTAGTCCGCCGGGTAGCTCATGGACGTGAACAGCCGCCGGTCGAGCACGATGTGGCCCGTCTCGGCGTCGACCTCGTACTTGTTCCGCGAGCCCGAGGGAACCTCGACGAAGACCATGACGTCCGCCACGTCCCTACCCCAGCCTCGAAATGCGCTCGACGAGGAGGTCGAAGAAGGCATTCGTGTCGAGGTCGACGCCCACGTGGGCGTTCGCCTCTCGGTCGCTTCGCAGCCAGAGGTCGACGACAGTCCGGCCGCGGCAGAGCTCGGAGTCGCGCTCGACCTCGACGTTGCGCAGCTTCGTCTCGACAAGCCCGGGTCGCAGGACATGAGCGACGGCGACCGCGTCGTGGATCGGCGCGCCGTCCCAGCCGTACGTCTCGCGGTGATAGACGGCGAAGAAATCGACGAGCTCCGCGACGAAGACGCCGATCGATCCGGCGTCACGCAGCCGACGCTGCACGTCCGGGCCGGTGACGGCCTTGTGCGTCACGTCGAGGCCGATCATGGTCACATCGAGCGGCGCGTCGAGAACCGTCTGCGCGGCCTCCGGGTCGGCCCAGACGTTGAACTCCGCGGCCGGGGTCATGTTCCCCTCCGCGATCGCGCCGCCCATCAGGACGATCCGCTCGAGGCCGTCGGTCCCGTGCTCGTCGAGATAGCGCGCCACGTTCGTGAGCGGCCCGGTCGGGATGAGCGTGACAGGGCCTGCGGCGTCCGCGACCGCCCCGGCCATCCACTCGACCGCGCCCTCCGAGACCGGTGCGAGGCTCGGCGGAGGCAGCGTCGGGCCGTCGAGGCCGCTCTCGCCGTGGACGTGCGCGGCGACGACCAGCTCCCGCTCGAGCGGCGCCGAGGCGCCCGCCGCGACGGGGACGTTCCCGCGGCCTGCGAGCTCGAGCACGCGCAGCGCGTTCGCCGTCGTCTTCTCCAGCGTCTGGTTTCCGTAGGTCGTCGTGACGCCGAGCAGCTCGAGCTCGGGGCTGCCGAGCGCGAGCAACAGCGCGATAGCGTCGTCGTGACCCGGGTCGCAGTCGAGGATGATCGGCGTGGCCACGAGCCGATTATCTCGGAGCGAGGATCTCGTCGACTTCGGCAGCGGTCGGCAGCGACGGCTGCGCCCCGAAGCGCGATGCGGCGAGGGCACCGGCCGCGCACGCGCGACGGAGTGCTTCCTCGTGCGAGCGCGCCTCGAGCAGCGAGACGAGCAGGCACGCGGTGAACGCGTCTCCCGCTCCGGTGCCGTCCACCGCGTCGACCGGTGGCGGTACCGCGCGGGCCAGCTCCTCGCCGTCGTCCAGGAGAACGGCGCCCTCGGCGCCGAGTGTCAGGGCGATGAGGCCGTCGCGCCGCACGAGCCTCTCGAGCTCGTGGCGGTTCACGACGGTGAGGTCGGCGTCGACGGCGATCGGGCGCGCCGGCGCGGCGTTGAGGCAGAAGAGCCCCGTGCACTCCTCCCACGCCGCGAGGACTGCCTCGTCCGGAATCTCGAGCTGGCAGAGGACGGCATCGTGCGGAGGCAGGTCGACTGCGCCGAGGGTCGCGTTCGCCCCGGGCGCCACGGCGATGGTCGTCTCGCCCGCTGCGTCGACCTGGATGAGCGCCACCCCCGTAGGCGCCTCGGTCTCCTGCAGCACGAGCTCCGCGCCCGCCGCGCGAAGGCCCGCGAGCGCCTCCTCGGCCTGCGGGTCGTGCCCGACCGCCGCGATCATCGTCACCTCGGCCCCGAGCCGCGCGCACGCGACTGCCTGATTCGCACCCTTTCCCCCCGGCACGCGGCCGAACGTCCCGTCACCGACGGTCTCGCCCGGCTCCGGCAACCGCTCGACCCGCACGACCAGGTCGAGGTTGACGGAACCGACCACCACGATTCTCGGGGGCACGTGTGCATCCTCGCACCGACAACCGCTCTCCATGCCTCGTGCCTGGCGGCCGGAGGCCGGCTTTGCCGGCCGGGAGGCCAACGACGAACCATCGGTGAACTGCGCTGGAGGAGGGGGCTCGTGGGGGAACCAGGGGTTCCCCCACGCTCACGCGGCGAGTGCGCGGAGGTCGTCGACCGTTGCGCCGAGGAGCGTGTCCCGCAGGTCGAAGAGCCCCGCCCAGAGCGAAGAGCGGTCGGGCACCACGTCGAGGCGGACCGCGTCGTCGAGACCCTGGAGGGCACGGACGAGGACGGCGAGCTCGAGGTACACCGCAGCCGTCCGGTTCGGGCACGCGGTGACGCCCGCGCGCTCCAGCACAGGGCGCCACTCGACGAGCTCGCCGGCTCCCGGGCCGCCGTACCACGACGTTCCTTCCGCGCGGTCGGGCTCGAGCTCGATCAGGTAGGCGGAGAGGGGCCTCTCGAGACCCGCCAGCGCGGTCTCGACGCGGTCCGCCGCGTGCCGAAAGGCGGCCCGGCGTGCGCCGGGCGTCGCCGGGTCGGCATCCCCTTTGCCCCAGCGCTCGAGAAGCCGACAGAAGGCGATTGCGGCCGCCTCGCACGCGCGCAGCTGCGCGATGAGACGCTGCACCGTCGCCGGCGTCGCGCCGTTCGCCTCGAGGACGTCGGCCCAGTCTCGCATCTAGACCTCGATCACCACGGGAAGGATCATCGGCCGGCGGCGGGTCCGCTGGTAGACGGCCTGTCCGATCCCGTCGTGGATGTGCTCCTGGATGAGCTTGATCTCCGTGACGCCGTTGCCGGCGAGCTCCCGGGCGATCCGCTCCGCCTCGGCTCGGAGGTCGTCGATGAGGTCCTCGTCCTCCCCCACTCCGCGCGCGATCAGCTCCGGCGGGGCCACGTCGCTGCCGTCGCCGTCGAGCGCGACGGTGGTGACGACGATGAGGACGCCGTCCTCGGAGAGACGCCGCCTGTCGCGCAGCGCGACGTCCTCGACGTCGCCGACTCCCAGGCCGTCGACGAACGTGACTCCCGCCTCGACGTGGTCGACGATCCGTGCGGCGCCCGGCGTCAGCTCGACGACCGAGCCGTTCTCCGCCAGGAGGATCGACTCGGCGGGCACACCCGCGTCCCGTGCGAGCCGCGCGTGGGCGGCCAGCATGCGGTACTCGCCGTGGATCGGCATCACGGCGCGCGGGCGCACGAGCGAGAGCAGCGTGCGCAGCTCCTCCGAGCAGGCATGGCCCGACACGTGGACGGGCGCGATCTCCTGGTGGAGCACCTCTGCCCCGAGCCGTGCGAGGCGGTTGATCGAGTCGTGGACGCGAAGCTCGTTCCCGGGGACCGGCTTGGCGGAGATGATCACCGTGTCGCCGCGCTCGACGACGACGTTCTGGTGGTCGCCGTAGGCGATCCGCGTCAGCGCGGACATCGGCTCTCCCTGGCTGCCGGTGCAGAGAATCAGCACCTCGCCGGGCGGGAGGTCCATCGCGTCCTTGGGCGAGACGATCACGTCGTCCGGGAGGTCGACGTAGCCGAGGCTGCGGGAGATGTTCATGTTCTTGCGCATCGAGCGGCCAACCACCGCTACCTTGCGGCCGTTCGCAATGGCCACCTCGGCGGCCTGCTGGACGCGGTGGATGTTCGACGCGAACGAGGCGACGATGATCCGCCCTGTCCGGAGCGGGATGAGCTGACGGAACGCCTCCCCGACGAGCCGCTCCGAGCCTGTCATCCCCGGGCGCTCGGCGTTCGTCGAGTCACCCAGCAGCAGGTCCACCCCGCGGTTGCCAAGTGCAGCGAGCGCGCCGACGTCCGTCTTGAGACCGTCGACCGGCGTGTGGTCGAGCTTCCAGTCGCCCGTGTGCAGCACGCGCCCGGCGGCCGTCTCGATCACGACGGCAGTGGAGTCTGGGATCGAGTGCGCCATCCGGATCAGCTCGATGCGAAACGGGCCGAGCTCGATCGGCGCCGTCCCGGGCTGGGCCTCGGTCAGTGCGGTGACGGCCGCGAGGCCGTGCTCGTCGAGCTTCGACTTGACGAGGGCGAGCGTGAGGCGCGTGCCGATCACCTCGTTGACGTCGACTTCGCGGAGGACGTAGGGCAGCCCGCCCACGTGGTCCTCGTGGGCGTGTGTCAGGACGATCGCGCGCACGGGCCGTCCGACCAGGTACGAGAAGTCGGGCAGCACGAGGTCGACGCCGAAGTGCTCGTCGCGCGGGAAGGCGAGGCCCGCGTCGACGACGATGCGCTCGTCGCCCATCTCGAAGACCGTCATGTTCTTCCCGACCTCGCCGAGGCCGCCGAGCGGGATGATCCGCAGGCTGTCCGTCACGCTTCGGAGTCTACGGACGGCTCTCGACGTGGAAACCGCAGACCGGGGTACTCAGAGGGCCCACCGCTGCGCGACCCACGTCGTCTGGTCGAGCCGTTCGGCGGTGAGCGCCGCGTCGCCGTCGAGGTGTGCGAGCAGGTCGAGCAGTCCTCGCGGCGCCGTGTCCGGGGCAGCCTCGTCGCCGTCGACGGTCGCGGTGACCTCTCCTCCGACGCGTGCGAGGTCGACGCGCTCGGCGGCGTCGTCTGGCGCCGCCGGCGCGATGAGCGCGTTGACCGCCGCGACGCGCCAGAGGCCGTCCTCGTCGTCCCGCCGCACGGCGGCTGCCTCGTACGGCTTCCGGAGCTCGGTCTCGACCGCGACGGCGAGCGGCGTCGCGCTTCCGTCCGGGATGTCGTCGTCGACGACGAGCGTGCCGTCCTCCAGTGCGACGAAGCTGACCGTGTCGCCGGGCAGGTCGGGCGCGTGCGCCGAGGTGACGACATCCCATGGCCCGCCGGGCTGCGCGAAGCCTGTCAGACCCGGAAGGTCGAAGCCCGGCGCCGTCGGGACGCCGGCCGCGAGCCCCATCAGCGCGTCGAGCAGGGAACGCGTCGAGTCGCGCACGGCGTCAGGCGACCGCGGCGAGAAGCCCGAGCCGCTCGAGGCAGTCGCGGATCTCGGCAGTCTCCGCCTCGTCGGCCTCGACGAGCGGCAGGCGCAGCCCGCCGACCTCGTGGCCGAGGAGCTGGAGCGACCTCTTGATCGCGATCGGATTCGTCTGCACTCGGAGAATCTCGACGGCGGGCCGAAGCTCCTCGTCCAGCGCGTGGGCGCGCTCGACGTCGCCGGCGCGGTAGCTCGAGACGAGCTCCTTCACCTGCGGGCCGACGACATGGGTGTGGACGCAGATGCCACCAACACCGCCGACCTCGAGGAAGGGCAGGATCAGGTCGTCGTCGCCGGCGTAGAGGTCGAGCCCGGACGCGACGACGTGCCTCGCCGCCTCGATCGAAGGCTTCGCCTGCTTCACCGCGCGGACGTTCTCGATCTCGGAGAGCCGCGTGATGGTTGCGGGCTCCGCGTCGACGACGACTCGTGACGGAATGTCGTAGAAGACGACGGGCCGGTCGGTCGCGGCCGCGACCGCCTCGACGTGCGCGACGATGCCGCGCTGCGGCGGCTTGTTGTAGTACGGCGTGACGACGAGGAAGCCGTCGACGCCGAGCTCGTGCGCCCGCTCGGTGAGGTGGATCGAATGAGCAGTCGAGTACGTGCCCGTCCCCGCGACGACCGACCCGCGGTCGCCAACAACGTCGACGGCGGCCTCGAACAGCGCGAACCGCTCCACGTCGGTGAGCGTGGGCGCCTCGCCGGTCGTCCCGGCAACCACGATCCCGTCCGAGCCGTTGTCGAGCAGGAAGCCGGTCAGCGAGCGGAACGCGTCGAGGTCGACCGACCCGTCCTCGCGGAACGGCGTCACGATCGCGGTCAGAACCTCGCCGAGCACGTTCTGGAGTGTAGTCGCCCGCAAAACGGTAAGGATTGCCCGGTCCATCAGGCTCACGGGAGAACGGAGGCATGATGATCAAGGAGTTCAGAGACTTCCTGTTGCGGGGCAACATCGTCGAGCTCGCGATCGCGTTCGTGATGGGCGTCGCGTTCGCGGCTGTCGTGAACTCGTTCGTGAACAACCTCGTTATGCCGATCGTCGCGATGATCATCGGGAAGCCCGACTTCTCCAACCTGACGTTCACGATCAACGACGCCGTGTTCCGCTACGGCGCGTTCATCACGGACGTGATCAGCTTCGTCGCGATCGCGGCGGCGGTGTTCTTCTTCGTCGTCAAGCCGATGAACGCGCTCATGAAGCGTGTCTCGAAGCCGACCGAGGAGGAGGTCTCGGACGAGGAGCGCCGACACCAGGAGCTGCTCGCCGCGCTGCGCGCGCGCTAGAAGGCCTGCGTAGGCATCCGGTCGTCTGGTGTCCGACTTCAAGTCGGACACCAGACGCGTGCCGGCTAAAGGACCCGTTCCAGACCGACGGTGAGGCCGGGCGGGAGCGTCCTCACGGCCTCCACCGCTCGGAGCACGCCCGGCACGAACGCCTCGCGCGAGGTCGTGTCGTGCCGGATCGTCAGCGTCTCCCCCGGCCCGCCGAGGAGCACCTCCTGGTGTGCCACGAGGCCGGGAAGGCGCACCGAGTGGATCACGACTCCCTCACCCATCCGCGCCGCCGTGGCCTTCGCCGTGCCGGACGGCGCGTCGAGCTTCGTCTCCGCGTGGAGCTCGACGATCTCGGCGCGAGGGAGCGATCGAGAAGCCTCTTCGGCGAAGCGCATCATCAGCACGGCGCCGAGGGCGAAGTTCGGCGCGTAGAGGCAGGGGACCTCGGCCCTGCGCGCCAGGCGGTCGAGCTCGTCCGTGTCGAATCCGGTCGTCCCCACGACGAGCGGCACCCGGGCCTCGAGCGCAAGCGCTGCGTTCGGTAGCACCGCGTCCGGCCGCGTGAAGTCGATCGCGACATCGCACTCTCCCGGCCCGTTCTCGCGCCCGTCGACCACCGCGTGGCCGGCGCGCTCGAGCGCGGGCCAGAGCACCGAGCCGACCTTGCCTTCCGCGCCGAAGAGACAGAGCCTCACGAGCGCTCGGCGAGCGCCGGATTCACGTGCCCGAGCGCCGCGCGAAAACGGCTTTCGCGAGGCCCGATGCCCGCCGCGGAAAGGCGGCCCGGGTCGAAGAGCTCGCGTGCCGCCGCCGCGACGTCCGCCTCCGTGACCGCCCGCACACGCCGGATCGTCTCCTCGGTCGAGACCAGCTCGGCGTCGGTGACGAGCGCCCTCCCGAGGCGCGTCATCCGATTCGAGGTGCTCTCGAGCGAGAGGAGCAGGCGCCCCTCGAGATTTTCCTTCGCGCGATCGAGCTCGCCCGGCCGCAGATTGCCGGCAGCGACGTCGCGCAGCTCCGCGGCCGTCACCGCGAGGCACTCGTCGAGATTGTCCTCCCGCGTGCCGACGTACACGCCGACCTGGCCGGTCTCTGCGTACTGCGAGCCGTACGTGTAGACGCTGTACGCCATCCCGCGCTTCTCG
>DASSBI010000248.1:0-5581 GCA_035698965.1 Gaiella sp.
GCCAGCACGGCGAGCCCGGCGAGAGCGAACTGGGTGACGGGGTGCCTCATAGGGAGTTCGGGGGGCCTACGACCAAGGTCCCATTGTCGCCGGGACCCGGCCGGCGGCACCCTCTGAGGCGTCGAACGATCGAGTCACGGAGGGACACGAGATGAGCACATGGACGGTTCGGGTCATGGTGATGGCGGTGGTCGGGGCGGCGCTCGCGCTCTCGCCCGCGGCGCTCGCGAAGGACGGCGTCCGGGTGTCCGGCAAGTGCTCGAAGGCGAGCACGTCGAAGCTGAAGCTGAGCCGCGAAGACGCGGGCACGGAGGTCGAGTTCGAGGTCGACCAGAATCGGAACGGCGTCCTCTGGCGCGTCGTCCTGTTCCGGAACGGCACTCGGGTTGCGAGCCGCGCGGCGGTGACACGCGCTCCGAGCGGGTCGTTCGAGGCGCGGTTCGTGTCGGCCGGCGCCGGCCGGTTCGTCGCGCGGGCGACGAGCCCGTCCGGCGAGACCTGCAGGGCAGCGGCGTCGATCGCGTAGCTCCCCTTCGGTCAACGGGGCGGTCGTGGCGCGATCGCCCCGTGACCGAGGCGACGACATCGTCGCGACCGCGGCCGAGTCGTCCGGCGCGGGGCGGGAGCCGCTCCTCGCGGTCGAGGCGTTCCTGGACGAGCATGGCCTCGGCGAGGGGCCGGTCAGGGCATCGCGGATCGGGGACGGCGACTCGACGGGTTGCGGGCCGGCCTCGACGACCCGGCCTCGTCTGGGCGCGACTCGGAAAGGCTCCGAGGCGCGCGCGGCTATGAGCCGCTGCGAGCCCTGCGGATTGCGGTCTTGAGGTCGCCGTAGCGTGACTCGACCTCGGGGACACGTCCCGTGTCGCGCAACTTCTGAGCGTACGCCCTCCAGTACCTCGAACGGAATCGGCTCGAGCGGCGGGAAGCGACTCGCGATTGATGGTTCGCCAGCGACCACGGCGTACGGCGGAGCCTCGCCGCCCCGTTGTGTAGATCAAGAGGTCTGCAGAGGCTCGACCGGGGCCGCATCTGACATGGCTTGCAGACGACATATATGGTAGGTGGTCGCGATGGTCGCGATGACGAAGACGACCCTTTACCTGCCCGCCGACCTGCAGCGGGCGCTCCGGGACGAGGCGAAGCGCAGCGGAACCTCGCAAGCAGAGCTGGTTCGCGAGGCGCTCGGTCGGTTTCTCGCGTCGCGGGGGCGTCCGCTTCCCACCTCGATCGGCATCGTCTCGGACGGAACCCTCGCCGCCCGCGAGAGCGAGGACTGGATCCGCGCCACCTGGAACGACGACCGCGCGTGATCACGCTGGATACGTCGGCGCTCTTCGCGTTGCTCGACCGACGTGACCCCGACCACGGTGCTGTGGCAGTATCGCTCCGGTCGGATCCGGGACCCTTTGTCGTCCCGGTCGGGATCCTGGCGGAGGTCGCATATCTGGTGGAAGGCCGGCTCGGTCCGATCGCCATGGATGCTTTGCTCGTCGACTTGGAGTCCGGCGCCTATTCCCTCGACTGCGGCGACGACGATCTTCCTCGGGTCCGTGGATTGACGACGCGCTACTCGGACCTCCCGCTCGGGTATGCGGATGCGGCCGTCGTCGCCTGCGCGGAGCGAAACGGCGGGCGCGTCCTGACCCTGGACGAGCGGCACTTCGGAGTGGTCGCCCGCGAAGGAACGATCACCGTGCTGCCTTGAGGGCATCCGACGACATCGTCGCGACCTCGCGCGAGGAGGGGGCGCACGAGCGCCCGCCGCTCCTGGTGCTCGACCGGATCGAGGCCTTCCTCGACGGTCACGGGCTCGGGCAGGGGCAGCTGCGCGCGTCGCGGATCGGGGACGGCGGCGGGTCGAACTTCTCCTTCCTGCTCGAGCGGGGAGGCGAGCGATTCGTGCTGCGCCGGCCCCCCAGGCCACCACTGCCGCCCTCGGCCCACGACATGGTGCGCGAGGCGCGGCTCCAGCTCGCGCTCGCGCCGCAGGGCATCCGGCTGCCGCCGATCCTCGCCGTGTGCGAGGACGAGGGTGTGCTCGGCGTCCCGTTCTACGTGATGCGGTTCCTCGACGGCCACGTCGTCACCGACCGGCTGCCGCCAGGCCTCGACGACCCGGCCGCTCGGGGGCGGCTCGGCGACGAGCTGATCGTCGCGCTGGTCGAGATCCACGCCGCCGACGTGTCGGATCCGGCGCTCGCCGCGTTCGCGCGGCCGGGCAGCTACCTCGAGCGGCAGGTGCGCCGTTTCTCGCAACTCTGGGAGATCAACGCGACGCGCGAGATCTCCGCCGTGGTGGAGGTGGGAACGCGGCTCGCGGACGAGCTGCCGCAGCCCCTGCCGGACACCGTCGTCCACGGCGATTACCGGCTCGGGAACCTCATGGTCGAGCGGGCGCGGCCCGACCGCGTCCAGGCCGTCCTCGACTGGGAGATGGGAGCGATCGGCGATCCCCGCGCCGACCTCGGCTACCTGCTGGCGACGTACACGGAGCCGGGTGGCGGCCCGAGCCCGCTCGGGGTCTCCCCGGTCACGGCGCTCGAGGGGTTCCCGACGAAGGCGGAGCTCGTCGCGTGCTACGAGGAGCGCAGCGGGCGCGAGGTCGGGCCGCTCGGTTGGTTCGAGGCACTCGCGCTCTGGAAGGCGGCCGTCTTCTGCGAGGCCATCTACGGCCGCTTCACACGGGGCGAGCTCGGCGCCGAGGACGCGCGAGCGGCAGGCTTCGAGCACGCGGTGCCGCTGATGGCCGATTCCGCCCTTGCCAGGCTCGTGGCGTAGCGTTCGCGTCGTGACCGAGCACCGCCGGCCCGAGTCGTCCGTCCGGCCCGGCTTCGCGCGGGAGGACTGGAACGCGCGCTACGCGCAGAAGGAGCTCGTCTGGAGCGCCGAGCCGAACCGGCTCTTCGCCGCGGAGGTCGCCGCGCTCTCGCCTGGCCGCGCGCTCGACCTCGCCTGCGGCGAGGGCCGGAACGCGGTCTGGCTCGCCGAGCGGGGCTGGCGGGTGACGGGCGTCGACTTCTCGGACGTCGCCCTCGCGAAGGCGGCGGAGCTCGCGGCGAGCCGCAGCGTCGAGGCCGAATGGGTTGTCGCGGACGTGCTCGACTACGAGCCCGACCCGCGCGGGTTCGATCTCGTCGCGCTCCTCTATCTGCAGCTGCCCCGCGTGGAGCTGCTGCGGGCGCTGCGACGGGCGGTCGGCTCGATCGCGCCGGGCGGCACGCTCGTCGTCCTGGCGCACGACACGACGAACCTCACGCACGGCTACGGCGGGCCGAAGGACGCAGCCGTGTTGTACACCGTCGAGGACGTCGTGCCGGCGCTTGGCGACCTCGTTGTCGAGCGCGCAGAGGCCGTCGAGCGGACGGTTGCGCTACCCGACGGCGAAGCGATCGCGATCGACGCGTTCGTCCGCGCCCGCCTGCCGGCCTGACCGCTACCGGGGGTAAGACCCGGCCCTACCGGGACACCAACGTGCATCGACCACCGACACCGGAGGAGCGATGCACCGGAACGCACAGCGTGATGATGCGAAGGCCGCGAGCACAGCGGGGGTCGCTCGTGACGCCCTCGTGGTCGCGTGCGCCGTCAGCGCCGGGATCCACGCGGCGCTGACACCGGAGCACCTGCGCGAGGAGCCGGCGGCCGGCATCGGGTTCCTTGTGTCCACCGTCCTCCTCGCCGCGCTCGCCGTGGCGCTGATTCTTCGTCCGGCGACCCGGGCAGCCGCCGCCGCCGCGGCCGCCGTTCTCGTGGGCCTCCTCGTCGCATACGCGTTCGCCGCCACCACGGGGGTTCCGGTGCTCCACCCCGACGTCGAGCCGGCCGACGGGCTTGGCCTGGCGACCAAGGCGGTCGAGCTGGTTGGCCTCGCAGCCGCTCTCCTCCTGGTCTCGCCGGGCCGCCCCGACGGCCGGCTCACACGACTCCAACCGAAAGGAACGACCCAATGACGCAGGTACGCAGCAACAGGCCGGTCTCGCTCGGGCTGACCGCGCTGATCGCCTTCGCCTCCGCGCTCGTCGCGCTTGCGCTCTCGGGCGGGCACGACGCCCAGGCGCACGGCGAGCCGGCGGCCTCCGCCGACGGCGCCGTTACGAGCTCCGAGTTTGCGCTCCGGCAGGGAATGCGGAGCCTCTGGGAGAACCACGTGAGCTGGACGAGGCTCGCGATCATCAGCCTCACCACCGACTCGCCCGACACGAAGGCGACCGTCGCGCGGCTGCTCCGGAACCAGTCGGACATCGGGAACGCGATCAAGCCGTACTACGGCGCGAAGGCGGGGAACGAGCTGACGCGGCTCCTTCGGGAGCACATCCTCGTCGCCGCCGACCTGGTCGCCGCCGCGAAGGCGGGAGACAAGGTGAAGCTCGCGACCGAGCAGAAGGTCTGGCAGCGGAACGCCGATTCGATCGCCGTCTTCCTCAACCAGGCGAACCCCGACGCGTGGAAGCTCGGCGAGATGAAGACGATGCTGCATTCGCACCTCGCGCTCACGACGCAGGAAGTCGTTGCGCGCCTGCAGGGCAAGTGGAACGCGGATGTGCGGGCCTACGACGCGATCGTGAAGCAGGCGCTCGGCATGTCGGACATGCTCAGCGCGGGGATCATCGACCAGTTCCCGGCCCGGTTCGCCGCCTAGCTGGCCGGAAGGAGACGGCATGCCGCACGTCCACCACGAGCGAGAGACCGGGGGCCAGCAGGCTCCTGCGTCGACGCTCGAGTGGCGGAGCTCCCGCCTCGTCGACGCAGGGTTCCCGCGTGGGCTCGCCCTCCGGCTCGCGCGGGACACGCGTTACGACCTCCACGCCCTGATCGAGCTGGTCGAGCGGGGCTGCCCGCCGTCCCTTGCGGCGCGCATCCTCGCCCCGCTCGACCAACCGCCGCTCGCCGCATGAGCACGCGGGCGCCTATCGTGTCGCGCATGGAGCGCGCAGCCCGGGCCTCCGCTTCGACCGAGGATGGCAGGCGGGTCTTCCTCGACGACGAGTCCAGTGCCTGGCTTCGGGATCTGCGCGCCGACGGCAATGTCCGCGAAGAGGCCGTCGAGCGCCTGCACGCGCTGCTCCTGCGCGCAGCGCGTTTCGAGACGGGGCGGCGGCGCGCGTCGCATCCCCATCTTCGCGGCGATCTCGACGAGATCGCGCAGGAGGCGGCCGACGACGCGCTGCTCGCGGTCCTGGCGCGCCTCGACGACTACCGGGGCTTGAGCCGCTTCACCACCTGGGTCTACAAGTTCGCCCTCTACCAGGCGTCGGTCAAGGTCAGGCGCCGCTCGTGGCAAGGGCGCGAGATCCCGGTCGAGGACGCGGCCTGGAGTGTCTTCGCGAGTGCCGAATCGCTCCCGGAGGACGAGGTGGAGCAGAGCGAGCTGCTCGGCGCGATCCGCGACGGTATCCGCACCGCGCTCACGCCCCATCAGCGGGGCGTCCTGGTCGCGCTCGCGCTCAACGACGTCCCCATCGACGTGCTCGCGGAGCGCCTGCAGACGACCCGCGGTGCGCTCTACAAGTCCTTGCACGACGCCCGCCGCAGCCTGCGCCGCCATCTCGCGGCCGCCGGGCTCGCGGTGGGCGAGCAG
>DASSBI010000249.1:0-3388 GCA_035698965.1 Gaiella sp.
ACCACCGACGCGGTCGCCGCGAGCGACGCAACGACGACCGCCACGATGAGCACGACCCGGGAGGCCATGTCAGGACGTGTTGCCGAGCGCGAGCGCGACCCCGCGCTGGAACGCGTCGCGGTTCCGCTCGATGTCGACGGCGCCTTCGATTCGCTCGCCGACCAGCTTGCCCGTGCGGTCGACGAAGAACGTCTCGGGGAAGCCGCGCACGCCCCACTTCCCGACGGTCGAGCCCTTGCCGTCGTAGACCACCGGGTAGCTGAGGCCGTACCGCTTCATGAAGCGGCGCGCATCCTGGCGGAAGTCGTTGACGTCGACGCCGAGCACCACGAGCCCCTGGTCACGGTAGCGCTCGTACGTCTTCTGGAGGACCGGCGCCTCGTCGCGGCAGGGGATGCACCAGGACGCCCAGAAGTTGACGACGATCGCCTTCCCCTTCAGGTCGGTGACGGCGAGCTGCCCGTCGCGGTCGAGACGGTCGAGCGTGAACGCCGGCGCGTGCACGAGCTTGCCCTCGGCGAGCTCGTCCGCCGCGCCCGTCGTCCGGCCGAACGCGACCTTCCAGATCAGCAGTGCGAGCAGCGCCGCGACGCCGATCAACGCTGCCAGCTGCGCGACACGCTGGACGCGCCCGGGCCGCGCGTCCGAGCTCACGCCGGGACGATGAACACGGGCGTTCCGACGTCGACCCGCTGGAAGAGCCACTCGACCTGCGGAATCAGCATCCGGATGCACCCGTGCGAGGCGGAGTAGCCGATCGACGCGGCGTCCGGCGTCCCGTGGATCCCGACATACGGGGACGAGATGCCCATCCACCGCGTTCCGAGCGGGTTCCCCGGCCCCGGCGGGATCGCCACCGCGCCCTCCGCCCAGGCGGAGCCCTGGGGCGGATACCACCAGGGGTTCCGCTGCATCGTCACGATCTCGTAGTTCCCGAGCGGCGTCGGGTACGACGACTGTCCGGTCGCGACGCGGAAGGTGCGCTTGAGCTTGTCGCCGTTGTAGTAGAGGAGCTGGTTCGAGCCGCGCTTGATCACGATCGCCTTGCCGAGGTCGGCGTCGGTGATCTTCGGGTCGAGCTCCTGGAACGGCAGCTCGAGCGAGCGCTCGTGCTTGCGGATCGCAAGGGAGACCTGCCGCGCCGCGACGGTCTGCATCAGCCGCCGGCCGGGCTTCGACGGATGCGCGACGGGGACGTAGTGGCGCAGCGTGAGGCTTGCGTCGACGGGCTGCCGGTCGGTCCGTTTCGCGAGATCGCCGAGGAACCGCTTCAGCTTGCCGTTGGCGACGTCGACCGTGAGCGGAACCTTGAACCCTTCGCTGCGCGCACGCACCGCGGTCGTGACGGCCTTGGCGACGTACGCGTCCGCGCCGAGCTCCTCCGGGGTGACGCGAATCTTCTTGCTCGGCGAGACGACGAGGGTGATGGGCTTGCCGAACCGCTGCTCCACGAGAGCGCGTGCCTCGACGCGCGTGAGCCCGCCGACGAGCAGCCCACCGATCGTGACGCCGGGCTGGATCAGCTTCGGTCCGCGCGGCACAGGAACGGTCGTCGTGGGCGGCGCCGTCGTCGTGTCGCCCGGCTCCGTCGTCGTCGTCGGCGCCGTCGTCGTCGTCGTCGACGTCGACGGCGTCGTCTCGTCGGCAGCCGCGATCGGCGCGAGCACGATGAAAAGCGCGACTGAGCAGGGAAGAACGGCGGCTGTCGCCAGTCGTCGCATCGGGGTGAGTGTATCCAGGGGCCTGGTCGGAGCGGGTGAACGAACTGTTATGTGCGGATCGCCGCGAAGATCCCCGGATCGTTCGTGATCACGCCCGCGACCCCTGCCTCGACGACGCGGTGCAGGTCGGCGAGGTCGTCGACCGTCCAGGCGAGCACGGGGGCCCCGAGAGCGCGCGCGCGGGCGACGGCGCGCGGCGTCACGAGCGCGTGCTGGAGCATGAGCGCGGTCGCGCCGGCGCGCCGGATCATGCGCGGCAGGACGGCCGGCGCGCCCGCCCGGAACGCGATCAGCCCCGCGCGGAGTACCGGCTCCAGCACTCGACGGCGCGAGACGCCGTAGCGGTCCTCCGGGTACGTGAAGCCGATCCGCACCGCAGGCGCTTCACGCGCGACGGCGCGCAGGCTCGGCACGTCGAAGGACGAGACGACCGTCCGCCGCTCGAGCCCGTGGCGCCTGAGCGCCGACGTGAGCTCGTCGAGCCGGGTCGTCAGCTTGAGGTCGACGTGGAGACCGAGCTCCGGCGCCTCGTCGACGAAGAACTCGAGCGCCTCGTCCAGCGTCGGCAGCTCCGGCGCGACCTCGCGCAGCTCGGCGAGCGAGCGTTCGCGCACCGAGCCGGCCGCAGCGCCGTGGCTCACCTCGTCGAGCCTGTCGGAGTGGGCGAGCACGAGCGGCCCGCGCGGCAGGTCGAGGACGTCGAACTCGATCAGGTCGACACCCTGCGCGACTGCCGTCCGGAACGCGCGCAGGGTGTTCTCCGGCGCGAGCGCGGCTGCGCCGCGGTGGGCGATGCGCAGCACCGCGTCGTCGCGGCGCTCGAGGTCGATCACCCGAGCCCTCGACGTGCCGCGCGATGCCACCACCAGGCGAGCAGCACGAGCACGAGCGCCTGCGCGACGGCGATTCCTGCCGCGAGCCGGGAGACGTCCTGCCAGAACTGCTCCGGGTAGATCCGGATCAGCGTGTCGGCGTTGTTGAAACGCCACGAGTCGCCGGAGAAGAAGACCTCGTGGAAGCGGACGAAGAAGCCGTCGAAGCCGAGCAGGATCAGCGGCACGGCGAGCGCCGCGATCGCCAGCGTCGCGATACCCCCGGCCAGGAGCCCGAGCGGCACCACGGCGCGGAAGCGCGTCCAGGCGAGCCCGAGCGCCAGGGCTGCAATCGCGACCAGCACGATCAGCTGGCCGCGCAGAGCGATGCCGAAGAGCCTCCGGACGTCGCGCATGTGGGTGAGCTCGCGGAGGCCGAACGCCCGCGACCCGTTCGGGAGCCGTGCACGCTCGAGGAGCACGATGCCGTCGGAGCCCGGCTGGATCGACCGCAGGCCGAGGAGCGCCAGCTGCTTCCGCTGGTCCGTCGTGAAGCCGTAGCGGTCGACCGGGAAGCCGTCGCGACCGAGCTCTGCCCGGACGAACGTGCCCGTCGCGAGCACGCGGAACGCGTTCACCACCAGGATCGGCGTCACCAAAACGGCGATCGCGACCACCAGCGCGGCCGCCAGCACCCGACCTCGAGGAGAGCGCACCGCGCTCGCGTCAGAGCCCGAACAGGCGCCCGATCTCGCGCCAGGTCGTCAGAGCGAGGAAGACGCACACGGCGACGAGCAGGACGAGCACGATCCAGAACCGCGCTCCCGCCCACTTCGTGCGGCGCCGGTGCTCGAT
>DASSBI010000250.1:0-4976 GCA_035698965.1 Gaiella sp.
CGCGGCCGACAAGTCCGCGCCCACGCCGAGCGCGGCGAACGTGTTCTGAGACATACGACTCCTGGATTCGGTGGAACGGCTCGAGACCTACGACCTTCGAGCCCGAAAGGAGTCGAACGAAGCGGATCTCACTGGCCGACCCCATGGCCGACCATGCGGACAACGGTAGCAGTCGCCGCGGTCGGCGCTCTGGTGCCAGGCACGATGCCATGTCCCTTCGCGACGTGTCCGCCTGCGCGGGGGACGGCCTGCGGCGCCGGTAGGCTCGGCGCATGGCCCCGATCTCGTTCGCGCGCGGCGCACCCGCGCCCTCGTGCCTCGACCCCGAGCTCATCTCCGACTGCGCGCGGGCGGCGCTCGAACGCGACGGAACGACGATCCTCTCGTACGGGACGGGTGGTGGATACGGCCCGCTGCGCGAGCTGCTCGCCGAGCGGCACGGCGTCGACCCCGGCCGCGTCTTCGTGACGACCGGCGGGCTCCAGGGCTTCGTGTTCTACTCCGCCGCCCAGCTTGGGCGGCGGCCGGGCCGCGTGCTGGTCGAGGCGCCGACCTACGACCGGCCGCTCAAGTTGCTGCGCTGGCAGGGCGTCGAGGTGGTGGCGATCCCGATGGACGAGGAGGGGCTCGATCCCGACGCGCTCGAGGCGGAGCTCCGGCGGCCGGGCGACATCTCGTTTCTCTACACCATCCCGACCTTCCAGAACCCGAGCGGCCGCACGCTCGGCGAAGGGCGGCGCCGGCGGATCGCCGAGCTCGCGGCGTCGTTCGACCTGGATGTGCTCGAGGACGACCCGTACGGCCTGGTGCGATACGAGGGCACCGCGCCCCCCGCGCTGCACGCCCTCGAAGGCGGCGAGCGGGTCACGTTCACGTCCTCCTTCTCGAAGACCGTCGCACCCGGGTTGCGGGTCGGCTGGTTCGTCGTCCCCGAGGGGCTCCGGTTCGCCTTCGACGACCGTGCCGTCTCGACCTACATCTCGCCGCCACTGCTCCCCGAGGCGATCGTGCACGAGCTGTTCTCGCGCGGCTCGTTCGAGCCGAACCTCGAGCGCGTCCGCGGGATCCTCCGCGCGCAGCGCGACGCGATGCTCACCGCGCTCGACGGGCAGCTCACGGGGCGTGCGACCTGGAGCCTCCCCGAGGGCGGCTACTTCCTGTGGGTCGACTTCGCCGGCGGCATCGACGCCGGTGAGCTGCTAGGGCGCGCGACGGAGGCAGGCGTGACGTTCGTCCGAGGCTCCGACTTCTTTCCCGGTGACGGAGGAGAGAGCTCTGCACGGCTCGCGTTCTCGTACGAGTCGCCCGAGCGAATCGTCGAGGGCGTTGGCATCCTCGCCGGGTTGCTCTAGATGATTGATCCCGAATGCGCGCGAACCGGATGACGCCTCCGACGCGTCGCATGGCGTCCCGTCCGCGTCCGGCCTGTACCTTTGGGTACTGGCCGGACGCGGACGTGCCACCCTGCTCGGTCGGTGACGCCCCCGGACGTCACTCGCATCCGGAATCAATCATCTAGCGCTACCGCTTGCGGCTGCGCCACCAGCGCGGACCGATGACCGCGAGCGCGGCGCCGAGCGCCATGCTCAGCAGGATCAGCCACGGAAGGCGTGTGTTCACCGTGAAGAAGACGAAGTCGACCGACTGCTTGTCGTCGTTCAGCAGCAGGAAGAGGAGCGCGTAGAGCGCGATCGCGACCCAGAGGACGAGCTTCCACGGGATGGCGCGCTTGTCGCCGCCTGAGGCGCCGGGCACGTCGCTCATGCGGCGATCTTATGCGCCGGCGACGTGCGCCACCTGGGGAAGCGGCGCACGGAGCACGAGGCGCGGCTGCGGCGGCGGAGCGAGGGTCGCGGTGGCTGCGCGGAACGTCGGGCACGGCGCGTTCCCCGGGAGCGCGCAGAGCCCCTCACGGCGGAAATAGCAGTCCTCGCATGTCGCGGCAACGCGCTTGCTCATGTCCCCTCCGCCTGCCCCTGAACCCCTGATGGACAGCCGGGATTGTGGCTACGACGCGCCCTGCCCGCAACCCCCTTGCGGACGAAAACCCCGCATTTTGCGGGTGTCTTCCTCTCGGACAAAAGTCCTGCAAATCAGCTATTTCCGAGGGAGTGTTCGCAGGACGCGCAACGCCTGTTCAAAACTCTCCACAGGGATGACGCGCAACCCCCCTGCATACCGCCTTGCCGTTGCGGCGTTTTCCCCAGCCGGCACGAGGAACACGTCCGCACCCGCCGACCGCACGCCGTAGGTCTTCTGCTTGATCCCGCCCACGGGCTCGATGCTCCCGTCGAGCTCGATCTCGCCCGTTGCCGCCACCCGGCGGCCGCGCGCGACGTCGTGTCCGAGCTCCTTGTAGATCTGGAGCGCGAAGGGGAGGCCCGCCGACGGGCCGCCGACGTTGCCGAGGTCGATGTCCACCTTCCGCGGCAGCTTGATCTTGGCGTCCTGCGAGACGCGGATGCCGATGATCGCCCGCTTCGCGTCGTCCGGCGCGGCGACCGTCGTGACGGTGCGCTCGACGACCTTGTCGTCTCGCCGCAGGCGGAGCCGCAGCTTCTCGCCCGGTCGGGCTGCCCGCGTGGCGTGGAGCAGCTGCTCGACCGTCGTCACCTTGCGGCCGTCGACGGCGACGATGAGGTCGCCGCTCGAGAGCATCTTCGCCGCAGGGACGTCGACCGCGACCGCCTCCACGAGCACGCCACGGGGCGTCGACTCGACGTCCAGGCCCGCTGCCTCGAGCGCGACGGCGGCGGCGATCTGCTCGGACCGCTGCATCTCGGCCCGCGCCTCGACGACGCGCTCGGAGAAGGACTCGCCCGGGGCCGTCACCGCCTGCGGCGGCACGAGCGAGGCTCCGTCCGGCCGGGCGAACGGCAGCAGCCGCTCGATCCACCGCACCTTTCGCACCGTGACGTCGACGTAGTAGATGCCGCCCGACCCCTCCGGTGCGTCCGCTCCCTGGACCGCAACCTTTCCCGCGATCGCGTGCGCGCCGTTCGGGACGAACAGGTAGTCGTTCGACGGCAGCGTCGCGAGGAGGAACAGGACGGCTGCGAGGAGCGCCGCACCGGAGAGCGCGAGCCAGCGCGAGGTCGACGCTTTCACAGCAGGCCGCGGGTGAGCCCGCCGTCGACCGGGATCACCGTTCCGGAGACGTAGCCGGCGCGGTCGGACGCGAGGAACGCGACAACCGCGCCGATCTCGGCCGGCGTGCCGAGCCGGCGCGCGGGAACCTGCTCGAGATCCGCTGCCGGCGGGCCACCGTCGCCGTAGATCGACCGGAGCCGGTCCGTGTCGATGCGCCCCGGCGCGATCGTGTTGACCGTGATGCCGTCGGGGCCGACCTCACGCGCGAGCGTCTTCAGCCAGCCGACGACACCCGGCCGCACGGCGTTCGAGAGAGCGAGATTCGCGAGTGGCTCGCGCACCGACGAGGACTCGATCGCGACGATCCGGCCGCGACCGCTCTCGCGGAGGTGGGGCAGGCAGCGCGCGACGAGCGTGATGTGCGACGTCAGGAGCAGCGCGACGGCTTCGTCGACCGCCTCGGCGGTCAAGGAGGAGGCGGTGCCTGCAGCCGGCCCACCGCCGTTCAGGACGAGGATGTCGATCCCGCCGAACGCGCCGACGGTCGCCTGCACGAGGCGCTCGAGATGCTGCGGGATCGTCAGGTCGCCCTGGACCGCGAGCGCCCCGATCCGCTCCGCCTCGCGCTCGAGGATCTCCCGCCGGCGCGCGAACACCGCGACGTTGGCGCCCTCGGCGGCAAGGGCCTCGGCGATCGCGAGACCCATGCCGGACGATGCGCCGCAGACGATCGCAGTCCGGCCGGCGAGCCCGAGCTCCATTGCGGCGAAGGCTACCCGGGGAGGTGTTCAGGCCCTGTGAAGTGCGCGGAGCTATGCGGTGGTCGTGAGCACGCCGACGACCTCGCGCACGGCCGCCGCCGACTCGCGGAGCATCTTCTTCTCGGCCGCGGTCAACGTGAGCTTGACGATCTCCTCGACGCCGCCCGCACCGAGCCGGACCGGCACGCCCATGTAGAGCCCGTCGACGCCGTACTCGCCCTCGAGGAGCGCGGTGCACGGGAGCACGCGCTTCTGGTCGAGGCAGATCGAGTCGACCATCTGCGCCGCGGCGGCGCCCGGTGCATACCACGCGGACGTCCCGAGCAGCCCGACGAGCTCGCCGCCGCCCTTGCGGGTGCGCGCGACCATCTTCGAGATCTTCCCCTTCGTCGTCAGCTGCTCGAGCGGGACTCCGCCGACCGTCGTCGCGGACACGACCGGGACCATTTGGTCGCCGTGGCCGCCGAGCACCATCGCCTGGACGTCCTTCACCGACGAGCCGGTCTCCCAGGCGATGAACGCCGAGAACCGCGCGGTATCGAGGATGCCGGCCATGCCGACGACGCGCTCCTTCGGGAAGCCGGAGACGGCGTGCGCGACGTGGCACATCGCGTCCAAGGGGTTCGAGACGACGACGACGACGCTCTTCGGCGAGCGGCGAACAACCTCCTTCGTCACGGCTGCGACGATCGCCTCGTTCGTCGTAACCAGGTCGTCGCGGCTCATCCCGGGCGACCGCGGCCGGCCGGCGGTGATCACGACGACATCGGAGCCCTTTGTCTCGTCGTACCGCTCGCTGCCGACGACCGTCGGCTCGTAGCCGGTCACCGACGCCATCTGGTTCATGTCGAGCGCCTTGCCGGCGGCGAAGTTCGGGACGATGTCGACGAGGACGACGTCCGCGTAGTCGCGCCGCGCCACCTCGAGCGCGCACGTGGCGCCGACGTTCCCGGCCCCGACGACGGTGACCTTCTTCCTCCCGTTCACGTGTCTCCTCCTGTCAGCGCGGCGGGCGGTTCAGCCGAGCCGCGCGATGATCGCGTCCGCGTACTCCGACGTCCCGACGGCCGAGGGGTCGTCGCGGGTCGGCTTCAGGTCGTACGTCACGCTCTTTCCCTCGGCGAT
>DASSBI010000251.1:0-2660 GCA_035698965.1 Gaiella sp.
CGAGCTCGACCCTGCCGTCGTCGACGTCGCGTACCGCTGGTTCCACCTGCCGCGCGACGCGCGGCTTCCGGTCGTGGTGGACGACGGGAGACGTTTTCTGCAGCGAACCGACGAGCGGTTCGACGTGATCATGGTCGACGCGTTCTATTCGGACGGCGTCCCCTTCCACATGACGACGCTCGAGTTCGCGCAGCTGATGCGCGACCGGCTGACGCCTGGCGGCGTCGTCGCGACGAACGTCATCGGCGCGCTCACCGGCGGCAGCTCCGAGATCACACGCGCGCTCTGGAAGACCTATGCGGCCGTCTTTCCGACAGTCGAGCTCCATCCCGTGTACGAGGGCCCGGGCGACCGGTACGCAGGGGACATCCGCAACATCATCCTCGTCGGCACCGAGCGAGCAGCCCCGTCGCCCGCACGCCTTGCGGAGTCCTGGGAGGAGACACGCGACGCACGGGCGCCGACCGCCCCCGACCTGCGGGCGGCCGCGCGCGGCCGCTGGGAGCGAGACGTCCTGACGGGCGACGTGCCGCTGCTCACGGACGGCTACGCGCCGACCGAAGCGCTGCTCATCGGCTGAGCCGCGCGCTCACGGCTTCGACAACACCCGAGCGACGTCGAGGATCGCCGGCGGGACAGTGCGCGGGTCGGCGCGGACGACGTCGAGCGGCACGTCGACGATCTCGGTCCCGCGGAGCGCGACCATCCGGCCGAACGCGCCCGAGACGGCGAGGTCGGCGGCCGCGACCCCGAGGCGCGACCCGAGCACGCGATCGGCCGCACTGGGCGTGCCGCCTCGCTGCACGTGACCGAGGACGGTCACTCTCGCCTCGAACCCCGTCAACCGCTCGAGCTCGGCCGCGACGACCGCGGACACGCCTCCGAGCCGCTCGAACCCGAACGCGTCGAGCGGGGGCACGATCTGCGCTCCCGGCGGCGGCGCGATGCCTTCGGCGACGACGACCACGGAGTAGCGGCGGCCACCGGCTGCGCGGGTCTTCAGCAAATGGGCCAGCTCCGGAAGGTCGTAGGGCTCCTCGGGCACGAGGATCGCGTCGGCCCCCGCCGCGATGCCGGCGTACGCCGCGATCCAGCCGCAGGTACGGCCCATCACCTCGACGACCATCACGCGGTCGTGCGACTCCGCGGTCGTCGTGATGCGGTCGATCGCCTCTGCCGCGATCTGCACGGCCGTGTCGAAGCCGAACGTGACGTCGGTGCCCGGGATGTCGTTGTCGATCGTCTTCGGGACGCCGATCAGCGGAACGCCCTCCTCCCAGAGCGCGAGCGAGCTGCGGAGGGTGCCGTCCCCGCCCACGACGATCAGCCCGTCGAGCCGCTCGCCCACGATCGCGCCCTTCACCGAGGCTGCGCCGTCGCCGTGCACGTACGGGTCGCGCCGCGACGTCCCGAGGATCGTGCCGCCGCGCTGCAGGATGCCCCGCACCGCGTCGCGGTCGAGCGGCCGGAAGCGACCCTCCATCAACCCGTCCCAGCCCTCGAGGATGCCGACGACGTCCGCGTCGTGCTGCCGCCCGCGCGCCACGACCCCGCGGATCACCGCGTTCAGCCCGGGGCAGTCCCCGCCCGCCGTGAGAAGCCCGATGCGCACCAGATGATCCTAGGCGCGCGAGGTTCTCCAGACGTGCATGACGCCCGTCTGGCTCACCCCGGCCGCACAGTCGCTCACGAGCAGTTGCGACCGCGACAGCGGGCGCCTTCAGGGATCTGCCCCCGCCGCAGGCGGGGATCCGAGCGGCAGGATTCCGCTCCTGCGGGTCCTGCTCGCGAACAAATCTCAGTACAGAAACATCGGCTTGCCCCGGACGTGGCGGACCTTCGGGCGGTACTCGGCCACGTCGTAGAGCTCGTCCACGTCGACACGCTTCACGCCTTCGCGCGTGGCGGAGATCGGCACGGAGGTGTAGGTGCCGCTGCGGAGCGCGACCATGCGCCCCGAGGATCCCTCGAGCGCGAGGTCGGCCGCCATCACGGCGTAGTTCGTCGCGACCATCAGATCGAGCGAGTCGGGCGCGCCCGACCGCATCAGGTAGCCGACGACCTGGACGATCATCTCCTCGCCCGTGTGTTCCTTGAGGAGCTCGGCGGTCAGCTCGCCGATCCCGCCGAGCTTGCGGTGCCCGTAGGCGTCCTCCTCGCCGGAAAGCACCATGTCGCCGCCGGCGACGGTCGCGCCCTCGGACACGGTGACCATCGAGTAGTTGGACGGGTTCGCACGCTTGTCGGCCACGAGCAGCTCTCCCAGCCGCTCGACGTCGAATGGGACCTCCGAGATCACGGCGCGGTCGACACCCGACAGGTAGGCCGTCACGAGTGACGTCTCGCCGCTGTAGCGGCCGAACAGCTCGACGACCGCGATCCGTTCGTGAGAGCCCGTCGAGGTGCGCAGGTTGTGGATGAACTGCACCCCGCGCGTGACGGCCGTCGAGAACCCGATGCAGTAGTCCGTGCCGTGGACGTCGTTGTCCATCGTCTTCGGGATCGCGACCACGGGGACGCCCTCGTCGTGCATCCGCAGCGCGTAGGAGAGCGTGTCGTCGCCGCCGATCGGGATCAGCACGTCGATGCCGAGCGCCTCGACCACGCGCAGCGCGTGGTCCGTGAAGTCGAAGGGGCCGTCGCCGTCCGCCCGTGAGGCC
>DASSBI010000252.1:0-4032 GCA_035698965.1 Gaiella sp.
GGTCAGCTCGACCCGGCGCGCCATCTACATCACCACCAGCGAGACGGCGACGAACTGAGACACCGCTGCGGCAACGACGAGCAGGTGGAAGATCTCGTGGAAGCCGAGCGTCCGCGGGAACGGGTTCGGCCACTTCGCCGCGTAGATGATGGCTCCGAGCGTGTAGAGCCCGCCGCCGACCATGATCAGCACCGCGCCGGGAATCCCGATGCCCGAGAACATCTGCGGCACCGCGAGGATGCCGACCCAGCCGACGGCGAGATAGGCGATCGCGGTCAACCAGCGCGGCGAGTCGATCCACACGAGCTCGAGCGCGAGACCGAGCGTGGCGCCCGCCCACACCGTCACCAGGACGAGCCACTGCGTCGTCCCCGAGAAGCAGAGGATCGCAAACGGCGTGTACGTACCCGCGATGAAGACGAAGATCATGGAGTGGTCGAGACGCCGCGCCCACAGCCGGCGCGCCGTCGTCTTCCACGGGAAGCGGTGATACAGCGCACTCGCACCGAACATCGCCGCGAGGGCGGCCGCGTAGACCCAGGACGAGACGACCTCGCGCGGCCCGTCCGCGAGCACCACGAGCACGATCCCGGCGGCGACCGCGGCGACGAACGCCCACTGGTGGAAGACGCCCCGCAGCCGGGGCCTGAGCTCGACGTCGATCACCATGCCATTGTCGCATGCGCGGCTTCCGTAGGATCGGCGGCGTGTTCGACCATGCGGAGCGACGCCGGCGACTCTCCGACGTCATGCTGGAGCAGGGCGTCGACGTGCTCTTCCTCGGCCTTTCGTCCGACCTCGAGTACCTGTCCGGCGTCGAGCGCGGAATCCCGTTCTTCGGGCAGAGCTCCTATCCACACGGCTGGGTCGCGGGCGCCTTCTTCCGGCCGGACGCGGAGCCGGTGTTCGTGCTGCCGCGGATGGTGGTCGTGTTCGACCTGCCGGTGCAGCCCGAGGGCGAGATCGTCGTGGTCGACGAGACCGACGACGGGCGCTCGATCTTCGAGCGTGTCGCCAAGGGTCTCGGCGCGGCCGTGTCCGTCGCGGTCGGCGACCGGGTGTGGGCCGAGACGGCGATCGAGCTCGGACGCATCTTCGGGCTCGAACGGCTGCGCACCGGCTCGGAGCTCGTCAACCGGCTCCGTCGGGTCAAGACGGACGCAGAGCTCGACGCGATGGCCCGGGCGTGCCGGACGGTCGAGGCCGCGATGGCGGCCGTCACGCCGCTCGTCCGGCCGGGGGTGACCATGGCCGAGCTGCGCGAGGAGGTGGAGGCGCAGATGCGGTCGGCCGGATCGCTGACCCCGTCGTTTGCGACCCACATCTTCACGGGAAAGGATCCCGAGAGCCTGGACACCGGCGCCGCGACGGCGCGCACGCCGCTCGAGGACGGGACGGCGGTGCTCTTCGACTTCGGCGGCGTCGTCGACGGCTACTGCTCGGACTTCGGGCGGACGGTCGTCGCCGGCGAGCCGCCGTCCGGCTTCCTCGAGGCGCACGAGGCGATGCTCGCCGCATTCGAGGCCGGACGCGCAGCGTGCCGACCCGGCGCGCTCGGGCGAGAGGTGAACGCGGCCTGCCGCGCGCCGATCGAGGAGGCGGGCCTCGGCGAGCACTTCCGCCACCGCATGGGACACGGCATCGGGCTCGACGTGCACGAGCGGCCGTTTCTCTCACCCGAGGACGAGACGCCTCTCGAGGCCGGGATGACCTTCACCGACGAGCCCTCGATCGTCGTCCCGGGAGCGTTCGGCATGCGGATCGAGAACATCGTCGTCTGCGCCGACGGCGGCGCGCGCGTGCTCAACGAGTTCCCGAACGAGCTCGTGACGAACCCGTGACATCGTCGGGTCCGGTCGCGCCCGAGGCGTCCCGTCGGTCGAGGCGTTCAATTCTCGACCGTGACCAGAACGCCGATCGGCGTGTACGGCCACACCTTTGCGGCCGCGGCGAGCGGGAGCTCGACGCAGCCCAGGCTCTGTGGCGTGCCGAAGCTCGACCGGTTGAAGGCGTGGATCGCGTCGCCGTGGTTGAAGTAGCTGATGTAGCGAATGCCGGGATCGTGGTAGTGGGAGCCGTCGGGATTCGTCCCGCTCATCGTCCCGATCGGAATGTGCTCGAAGACGGGGAAGGTGCCGAGCTGGGTGGGTGCCGCGGGCACGCCCGTATTGCCCGGTGAACGGAGAACGATCTTCCCGTTGTGCCAGAGGGTGAGGGACTGCGGCACGTCGCGGTGGACGTAGACGTAGCTGTAGCCGTCGGTTCGCTTGCGCCCGGCGAGGGTGTCGGCGAGCAACGCGCCCCACACCTTCGGCCCGACGAAGCCGTCGACGTCCAGGTGATGCGTGTCCTCGAACATCATCACCGCGCCGCGGACGATCTCGTTCCACTTCCCCGTTCGCCAGAGCGCATGCAGCTCGTGTGGGGTGTTCTCGTACCGCCAGCGGAACCGTCCCGCGGGTGGCTCGGCGGTGGCGGCGAGCTCGCCCCGGGCGGTGGGTGTCACCGGATCGGCTGCGCTCCAGGAAAGCGGGAGATAGCCCGCCTGCGCGAGAAGTTGCTCGAGACGCAAGACCGTCCCGTGACGCACGTCCCACTCGAGCGTTCCGATGTTGCCGCCTCCGGCCGCGCGTGCGAGCCCCACTCGTTCAGGAAGTTGGACGGCCAGATGACTGCTCAACGGGTACCCGAGCCCGCCCGGCCTGAAGGTCAGCGTATGGGTGTCGAGCAGGTGCCAGCGACCGGGGACGGCCGGGCTGAGAGTCGGCAGGCGCGTCCCGAAGATCGTCCGCACCGGACGGGAGAAGGTGAGCGTGATCGCGCGGTCGGGAGCCAGAGCCATGCCCGGAGCGGGCTCGACGAGCGCCTGCGCCCGGTTCCGGGCCGGGAACCAGCTCAACCGAGTCGGCTTCGGGATTCGCTCCCAGACGCGAGGCGCTGCGCTGATCGAGATGCTCCCCGATCGCTGCCCTGCCTGGATGGGGCCGAGGTCGACGGTCGTGCGCGCTCGGGCGAAGCGCAGCGTCCGTGGGTGGCCGTGCATGCGCAGGGCAACCGTCCGCACGGGCGCGTCGAACGTCGCGACCAGCGGCTCGCCCGAACGAACCTCGAGCCAGCGGCCACGCAGGCGTGCGCTCGGCGTCCGTACGGTGAGCGTCGCCTTTGCCGTACGGCCGACCAGCCAGCCCGCCCAGCCGGGACGGTGAACCTCGAGCTCGACGGTCAGCGGCTCACCGGGCGCGAGGTGCTTCTCGGGCCACAGTCGCCCGTGCCGGACGGCGATCGGGACGATCCTGCCGTCGGATTCCCGGACCACGACGCTCGAGACACCCCCCGCATAGCCCGGTTGCACGACGTGGGCCAGCGCCTCGGCGTCCGCCTCGACGCGCGGCTGTGGCCACCACAAGACAGCGGCCCCGGCTGCGACGGCACAGGCCGCGAGCGTCAGCCCGAAGAGCCAGAACGCCGTCCTCGCTCCTGAGCGTCGCCGTCTACGCTTGACCGGCTCGAGCATCACGCGTCCTGCATACCACGGGTACGTGAAGAACATTCGGGCGAGCTGAGGATGGAGATGCCTTGGTACTGACGAGACCAGCCAGACATCCCGGCAAATCGGATGGGCCGTGCTGGGCTCGAACCAGCGACCTTGGGATTAAAAGTCCCCTGCTCTACCAGCTGAGCTAACGGCCCTCGACCGGAGTGTAGGACGAGCGTGGCTACCGGCTCAGTGGGCGACGGCGGCGGCGAGAGCCGGTGTCACCCGCTCCTCGACATACGCGCAGCGGCGATCGTCGCCCGGGATCGGCGAGGAGCCGACGCGCAGGACGAGGTACTCGCCGACCTCGTCGATGTCGATCGTCTCCCCCGGCTCGGGCTGCAATTCCAGCGCGACGAGCCGGTAGCCGTCGATCGTGGGCGCGAACGCGAGGCAGGCCGTGCGCGGGTCGACCTCGGGTGAAGCCTCGTCGAGATACTCGACCTCGGCGGCGAGCGCCTCGTGGAACTCCGTCAGCATGACCTCGACCGGCTGCG
>DASSBI010000253.1:0-2136 GCA_035698965.1 Gaiella sp.
CCCGGCCGCTGCGCCCGGCTTGGTCTGGGACGTCCCCGGACGTCACGCCAATTACCGATCAACCACCTAGACGTTGAAGCGGATGTTGAGCACGTCGCCGTCGGCGACGACGTAGGTCTTTCCCTCGAGGCGCTGCGTCCCCCGCTTCGCCGCCTCGGCGTGCGAGCCGGCGTCGAGGAGATCCTCGGCCGAGATCACCTCGCAGCGGATGAAGCCGCGCGCGATGTCCGAGTGGATCGTCGCTGCGGCGTCGAGCGCGGTCTCGCCGTCGCGGAGCGTCCACGCGCGCGTCTCTTTCTCGCCTGCGGTGAAGAAGGTGATCAGGCCGAGCGCGTCCTTCAGCCGCCGCACGACCTCGTCGAGCGCCGAGGGCCCGTCGCGGAACTCTGCGGCCTCCTCGTCCGAGAGCTCGGCGAGCTCCGCCTCCAGCTTGCAGTCGATGCCGCCCGGCCCGTTCTCGACCGCGAGCAACGGCTTCGTCGTCAGCGGATCGAGCTCCGGCGGGAGCTCGCCCGGCCAGTCCGCGAGCGTGTTGCCGGCATCGAGGTGCGCAAGGAGGGCGGTCAGCGTCTCGGCCTCGCTGCGCTTCGCGGCGTCGCCCGACTTCGCCTCCTTCTGCACCCGCTCGTGCCGGCGCCCGACGTGGTCGCGGTCGGCAACCAGCAGCTCGAGCTTCAGGGTCTCGAGATCGTCTTCGGGCGTCGCGCTGTCGGAGAAGCCGTCGAGCACCGCGAGGATCGCGTCGACCTGGCGGAGGTTGCCCAGAAGCTGCGGCCCGGTGCCGGGGACGTCGACGGCGCGGATCGCCGCGGGAGTCACCTTCTTCGCATGGACGAGCTCCGCGAGCCGGCCGAGGCGCTCGTCGGCGATCGCCGCCATGCCGACATTGGGCTTGTCCGTCACCGACGCATACGCGGTGATCTCCGCCCCGGCCCGGGTCAGCGCGTTGAACAGCGTCGTCTTGCCGCTGTTCGGTAGCCCCACGATCCCGACCTCGAGCGCCATCGGCGGCCAGGGTAGTCAAACCCGCCCCGGAGCCTCCGCCGTGCGACCTGCGTCGTCTCAGACCATGCCGCGCGCAGCCCACGCGCTCGCCGATACGACGAACGGAGCGGCGGGATGCAGCTCGCGACACCGCTGCCGCAGCCGGTCGCGCGCGTCCTGCGCCAAACCCTGCACGTACGCCCCCGCCGGACCGATCCCGAGCGTGAAGGGCTCCCACCACTCCTCGAAGGACGCATGCTCGACCTCGACGGTGAGCAGCCGCTCCTCGACATCGGCCAGGCCGGCCTCGCGCAGGAGCCGCTCGAGATCGCCCTCGTGCGCGCCGGGGAGCTCCGACTCGTCCGCCGCCTCGGGGTCGAGCTCACGCGCGGCGCTCCAGAAGCGCGCGAGCGGGCCCGCGTCGCCCGCGTGGTCCCAGACGCACGCCGCAACGACTCCGTCGTGCCGGGTCACGCGTCGCATCTCGCCGATGCCCGCCGCCGGATCGCGCATGAAGTGGACGACGAGCTGGGCGAGGGCAGCGTCGAACGAGCCGTCCTCGAAGGGCAGGCTCTCCGCCTCGGCACGTCGCACGTCGACGCCCGGATGGCGGTCCGCCGCGGCCTCGACGAAGCCCGGCGCCGGGTCGATGGCCGACACGGATTCCGCGCCGAACCTCCGCACGAGCTCGCCCGTCAGAGCGCCGGGGCCGCAGCCGACGTCGAGCAGACGCTGCGCCCCTCCGATGGACGCGAAGTCGGCGAACCGCGGCGCCAGCGGTGTCGAGTACCGGCCCATGAACCGGTCGTACGCCTCCGGGCCGGCCGTGAAGCTCATGCGCTCAGAAACCCCGGTTGCGCTCCCTTCGTGAAGCGCTTGAAGTAGACGACGCGCGGCACGGCGACGGTGATGCGCCCGTCGTCGGTGTCCAGGTCGACCGTGCCGCCGGCCCCCGCGGTCACTGCGCGCTCGACGGCGTCCGCGGTCGCGGGCGACACCATCGCGGCGATGATCTGCCCGCCCTCGAAGGCGAGCTCGATGCGGATCGAATCGTCAGACAGGGCACACCACCTCGGTCAGGACGCCGTGGACGGCGTCGGGATGGACGAACGCGACCTGCAGGCCGAAGAGCCCGCGCCGCGGAACCTGGTC
>DASSBI010000254.1:0-2780 GCA_035698965.1 Gaiella sp.
TCGGCAACGTGCTGTGGGGCCTCCGTGCCGCACGCCGTTCGCGCGAGCCGCTGCCGCAGGCACTTCCGATCCCCGAAGCGCTCCCACAACCGGAGGCCGCATGACCCAGACCGTCGCCGCAGACCTGCAGCAGCTCGCCAAAGACCACCTCTGGATGCACTTCACGCGCATGAGCGGGTACCGCGAGAGCGAGATCCCCGTGATCGTGCGCGGCGACGGGTGCTACCTCGAGGACGCCAACGGCAAGCGCTATCTCGACGCGCTGGCGGGGCTCTTCTCCGTCAACATCGGCTACGGCTTCGGCGAGGAGATCGGCCAGGCGGCGCTCGAGCAGATGCGCGAGCTGCCGTTCTACACGAACTGGACGTACGCCCATCCGCGCGCGATCGAGCTCGCCTCCGAGGTCGCGTCGCTCGCGCCGGGCGACCTGAACCGCGCGTTCTTCGTCTCCGGCGGCTCGGAGGCGGTCGAGTCGGCGTGGAAGCTCGCGCGCCAGTATTACCTCGCGCGCGGACAGAAGCGGCTGCGCACGTTCGCCGGCTCGTCGCCGGAGCGCGACCACGATGCGATCGCCGCGAACCTGGCGACACCACCCCGCCGCTACAAGGCGATCACGCGCTCGACGGCGTACCACGGGACGACCCTCGGCGCGCTGTCGCTGACCGGGATCCCCGCGATCCGAATGCCGTTCGAGCCGCTCCTCCCCGAGGTGCGGAACGTCCGCAACACGAACCGCTACCGGCGGCCCGACGGCGAGACCGAGGAGGAGTTCACCGCCGACCTGCTCGCCGAGCTCGAGTGGACAATCGAGTCGATGGGGCCCGAGACCGTGTGCCTCGTCCACATGGAGCCGGTGCAGAACTCGGGCGGCGCCTTCACCGCGCCCGTCGGATACTGGAAGGGCGTGCGGGAGCTCTGCGACCGCTACGACATCCTCCTCTCGGCCGACGAGGTGATCACCGGGTTCGGCCGGATCGGCGCCTGGTTCGCATCGGAGCGCTACGACATCCGGCCCGACATCATCACGTCCGCGAAGGGCCTCTCGTCCTCGTACGCTGCGATCGGCGCCGTGATCGCGACCGACCGTGTCGCCGAGCCGTTCCTCGAAGGCCCGTCGATGTACACGCACGGCATCACGTTCGGCGGCCACCCTGTGCAGTGCGCTGTCGCCCTGAAGAACATCGAGATCATGAAGCGCGAGCGCATCGTCGAGCACGTGCGCGAGACGGAAGACGTCTTCCGGGCCAAGCTGGAGACGCTCCTGGACCTCGACATCGTCGGCGACGTCCGCGGCGCGGGGTTCTTCTACGCCCTGGAGCTCGTCAAGGACTCCGAGACGAAGCAGACGTTCGACGACGCCGAGTGCGAGGCGCTGCTCCGCGGCTATCTCTCGCCCGCGTTCTTCGACGCCGGCCTCGTCTGCCGCGCGGACGACCGCGGCGACCCCGTCGTGCAGATCTCGCCGCCGCTCGTCGCGGGTGAGGCGGAGATGGACGAGATCGTCGGCATCCTGGGCGACGTGCTCGCCGAAGCCCAGCGGCGCGTGCGGAGCACGTCGTAACGCTTCCCTAACCGGTTCGGGGGCATCCCCGAGCCCGGAGTAGGGTTTTCCGCACTACGGGCCGGATTCGGCCTGTGCACCCTGGGACGAGCAACCGAGCAGTGAGGAGAGGGCGCATGGAAAGCGAGAACGGGACGGTCGTGGTCGCACGCGAGGTGATGCGACGGTATGGCTCGGGCGAGACGGCCGTCGACGCCCTGCGCGGCGTATCGGTGGACGTCCCGCGCGGGAAGCTGACCGCGGTGATGGGCCCGTCCGGGTCGGGAAAGTCGACGCTGATGCACATCCTCGCCGGCCTCGACAAGCCGACCTCGGGCTCCGTGACGGTCGCGGGGAAGGAGATCACGACGCTCAAGGACTCCGACCTGACGAAGCTCCGGCGCGAGCACATCGGCTTCGTCTTCCAGTTCTTCAACCTCCTGCCGATGCTGAACGCCGAGGAGAACATCCGGCTCCCGCTCTCGATCGCCGGCGAGAAGCCCGACCCGGCCTTCTTCGAAGAGCTGATCAAGTCGGTCGGGCTCGGGGACAGGCTCTCCCACCGACCGTCCGAGCTCTCCGGCGGCCAGCAGCAGCGCGTCGCGATTGCCCGCGCACTGGTCTCGCAGCCCGACGTCGTGTTCGCGGACGAGCCGACCGGGAACCTCGACTCGAAGACCGGCTCCGAGATCCTCGAGCTCCTGCGCCATTCGGTGGAGGACCTCGGGCAGACGATCGTGATGGTTACCCACGAGGCCCGCGCGGCCGTGATCGCCGATCGCGTGCTCTACCTCGCCGACGGCGCGATCGTCCGCGAGCTCTCCGGCGCATCGCAGCACGAGATCGGCGAGACGATGGAGGAGATCGCCACTCTATGACCTCGTTCACGCTCAAGGGGCTCCTCACGCGAAAGCTCCGCACCGCGCTCACCGCGGTTGCGATCGTCCTCGGCGTGGCGACGGTGAGCGGTACGTTCGTGCTCACCGACTCGATCGACAAGGCGTTCGACTCGATCTTCTCGGACGTCTACCGGAACACGGACGCGACCATCACGCCGAAGTCGGCGTTCGACACCGGCGACAACGGGTCGACCGAGGCACCGTTCGACCAGTCGCTGCTCGCGCAGGTGCGGGCGCTGCCGGACGTCTCCGACGCGATCGGCGGCGTCTCGAGCGACAGCGCGCAGCTCGTCAAGGACGGCGAGACGATCGCCTTCGGCGGCGCACCGAACCTCGGCTTC
>DASSBI010000255.1:0-3631 GCA_035698965.1 Gaiella sp.
CGCCGAGGCTGCGAAGAAGCTCCCGATCACGAGCCCGACCCCGGTCGCGCTGACGAGGAAGCCGAGCCCGACGTTGCCCGCGTCGAGGTCGTGCTTGGCGAAGATGACCTCGGCCACGTTGATGCACGCGGTGGCGACCGCTGCTGTGCTCCAGACCACGAGCACCGTCACGAGGTGCCGAGAGCTGACGACGAGGCCGAGTCCCTCGCGCAGCTCGCTCCAGTGACCCTTGGTGAGCGGAGCGTCCGAGCGGAGCGCGCTACTCGCGATCCGCGCGACGAGGACGGCGGAGAGCAGAAAGGTCGCGGCGTTCGTCCAGTACGCGAGGTCGACGCCGTCCGAGGCGAGGAGCAGGCCGGCGATGGCCGGCCCGACGGTCCACGCGACGTTCTCGACCGTCGTGAGCAGGGACGTCGCCTGCTCACGGTCCTCCTCGGTGACGAGGTTCGGAAGACCGGCCCACACCGCGGGGCGGAAGAACCCGGTGGCGATACCGTTGACCGCAGCGACCGCGACGATCGCGCTCGGCTCGTCCACGAACGGCAGGATCGCGAACGTGACGGCCCGGACGAGATCCGAGGCGATCATCAGCCGCCGGCGCGACAGGCGGTCGACGAGCGGCCCAAGCACCAGGCCGATCAGCACGATCGGCAGGAAGTCGGCGATCAGGAGCGTCGCGAGCCAGCGGCCGGATCCCGTCTCGTCGTAGACGTGCACGGAGAGAGCGAGCGCCGCGAGGTACGAGCCCATCGCCGACCCGGCCGTGGCCCAGAAGAGCAGCGCGAAACCTCGGTTCCGGCGAAGGAGGGACAGACGGCCTGTCGCTCCGAAGAGCACGGGATGAAGCTACCACCGGCAGGCGACGCGGAACAGTGGCGGAAAACGCCACCGGCAGGACGTTGCGGTTCCCTACGCCGCGGCCGTCGGGCGGTACCGCGCCGTGCCCCCGACGCCCTGCTTTGACTCTACGCGACGGGGCCGCTCGGGCCTGTCGCCCGCGCCATGCGCTCGGCGACGACCTTGGCGAGCGCCAGCCGGTCCGGGTTGCCCACAGGGCTCCCGAAGGAGGTGAACAGGAGGCCCGACTGGATGCGTCCGTGCTGGAGGATGACGGCGTCGACGTACGCGCGAACCCGCTGGTTGCCGCTGAGCGTCACGTTGACGACGATCCGGTATGCCGCGGTCTTCGGCGACACCGACGGGAAGGGGATCTTCTTCGCCGACACGACCGTGATCTTCTGCCCCGGCCCCGACGAGAGCCGGACGATGTCGCCGAGGCAGGTGGTCGTCTGGCGCGTCGATCCACGGTTCCATGACGTGTTCGCCTCGCGGAGCGTGCGGTACACCTGCGCGGTCGAGCCGACCGTGACGAAGAGCGGCGGCTGCGCAAGGCGGAAGTCCGGCGACGCGGCATCGCCCGTGACGGTCAGGTCGGTCTCGTCCAGAGGGCCGCAGCGGGCGCCCTTCGGCAGGTGCTGCTCGTCCTTGGGTCGCGCGACCGACGTGAAGCCCGTGCCCAGGTCGCCGCGCTTGAGAACGACGGAGCGGGCCGTCGTCTGTCCCGCGCTGGTCAGCGCCTTCTTCGGCTGCCCGTCGCCGGCGAGCGCGGCGGCGGGCGCGACGAGCGCGACGGTCAGGACGACGAGAAGCAGAGAGCGCACGATCTCACTGTACTCCGGGGCGTTCCGCCGCACGACTCCGCTCACCTGGGGTCGTACGCGAGATTCGGGCGCAGCCAGCGCTCGACGGTCGCGATGTCCATCTGCTTGCGCCCGGCGTAGTCCTCCACCTGGTCGCGACCGATCCGGCCGATGGAGAAGTACCGAGCTGCCGGATGCCCGAAGTAGAGGCCGCTGACGCTCGCCCCGGGCAGCGACGCGTAGGACTCCGTGAGCGAAAGCCCGGCGGAGCCTGCGTCGAGGAGCGAGAACAGCGTGGGCTTCTCGGAGTGGTCGGGACAGGCCGGGTAGCCGAAGGCCGGGCGGATGCCGCGATAGCGCTCCGCGACGAGATCGTCGCTTCCGAGGTGCTCCTCGGGCGCGTACCACGCGCGCCGCGACTGCGCGTGTAGCCATTCGGCGAAGGCCTCGGCGAGGCGGTCGGCCAGCGCCTTCACCATGATCGCGTTGTAGTCGTCGCCGTCCGCCTCGAACGACGAGGCGAGCTCGTCGGCGCCGTGCACCCCGACCGCGAACCCACCGACGTGGTCCTCGAGGCCGGTGTCGGTCGGCGCGACGAAGTCTGCGAGGGAGCGGTTCGGGCGGGAGTCGTCGTGCGCCGCCTGCTGGCGGAGCATCGGGAAGCGGACGGCTGCGCCACCGTTGCCCGTCGTCAGCACGACGTCGTCCTGCTCGGCGGCCGCGCGCCAGAAGCCGTGCACCCCGCGGGCGACGAGCAGCTCCTCGGCGACGATCCGGTCGAGCAGCGCGTTCGCCGCGTCGAACAGGTCACGCGCGACGGCGCCCTTCTCGGGATGCTCGAGGATCGCGGGATACCGGCCCTTGAGATCCCACGCGTGGAAGAAGAACGTCCAGTCGACGTAGCCGCACAGCTCGGCGAGCGACGGCTCTACGATGCGCGTGCCGGTGAAGGACGGAGTCGCGATGTCCTCCGCATGCCAGCCTATCGGCGTCCGCCGCTCGCGCGCCGCGCGGATCGGCAGCAACGGCCGACGCTCGCGCTCCGCATGGAGCGCGCGGAGGCGCTCCTGCTCCGCGCGGTTCTCTACATCGAGCGCCTCGCGGCGCTCGGGCTCGAGGAGGGATCCGACGACGCCGATCACGCGCGAGGCGTCGAGGACGTGGACGGTGGGCTGGGTGTACTCCGGCGCGATGCGCACCGCGGTGTGCTGCCGCGACGTCGTGGCACCGCCGACGAGAAGCGGCAGGTCCATCCCGCGCCGCTCCATCTCCTTCGCGACGACGACCATCTCGTCGAGCGACGGAGTGATGAGGCCCGACAGACCGACGACGTCGCAGTCCTCGTCGATCGCGGCGTCGAGGATCGCCTCGCCCGGAACCATCACCCCCAGGTCGATCACCTCGTAGCCGTTGCAGCCGAGGACGACTCCGACGATGTTCTTGCCGATGTCGTGGACGTCGCCCTTGACGGTCGCGAGCACGACGCGACCCGCGCTCCGCCTGTCCTCGTCCTTCTCGGCCTCCATGAAGGGCTCGAGGTAGGCCACGGCGCGCTTCATCGCGCGGGCGCTCTTGACGACCTGCGGTAGGAACATGCGCCCCGACCCGAAGAGGTCGCCGACGACACGCATCCCGTCCATGAGCGGTCCTTCGATCACGTCGAGCGGCCGTGCGGCCGTCCGCCGCGCCTCCTCGGCGTCCTCCTCGATGAAGTCCACGATCCCGTGCACGAGGGCATGCTCGAGCCGCTTGGAGACCGGCGCGTCGCGCCACGCGACGTCCTCCTCCCGCTCCACTGCGGTCCCCTCGTAGCGGCGAGCGAGCTCGACGAGCCGCTCGGTCGCGTCGTCACGGCGGTTCCAGATCACGTCCTCGACGTGCTCGAGCAGCTCCGGCTCGATGTCCTCGTAGACCATCAGGAGCCCGGCGTTGACGATGCCCATGTCGAGCCCGGCGCGGATCGCGTGGTAGAGGAACGCCGCGTGCATCGC
>DASSBI010000256.1:0-3781 GCA_035698965.1 Gaiella sp.
TTGAACGTGCAGCCCATGCCGACGTCGTCCGTTCGCAGCGTCAGCACGGCGTCGAACGACTTGCCCGCGGCCTTGTAGGCCGAGAGCGCGCCGGTCGCCATCCCGAGCCCGTACTCGTAGCTCCAGCCCTTGACGTCGGGATGCGCGGCCAGGACGCCCGCGACGACCGACTGCACCTTGGACGGATCCCAGTTCGTCGGCTCCTCCGCCACGACCTTGATGTTGGAGTTGAGCGCAGGCTTCTCGCACTTCTGCCAGCCCTCCGACAGCGGGTTGCCCGGGAAGCCGCCCAGGAACGCGATGTCCCCGGACTTGACCTGCCGGTTCATCACGTACGCGTACGTCTTGCCGAGCGCGCAGGTGTCCTCACCCACCACCGTGAGGTAGTTCGTGCCGGGGCCGGTCACGAAGCCCCACGCGTACGTGGCGACGGGGATCCCGGCATCGGTCGCCTGCTTCATCACCGGCAGCATCGCGTCGCCGAAGTCGGGATACGACACGATCAGGCTGACCTTCTGCGCGATCGCTGCCTTGAAGTCGGCGATCCCCTGGTTCAGGTCGGAATGTGCGCTGCGGTAGATGATCTGGCCGACCTGCGGATACGTCAGCGCCTGGAGGATGAACTCCATCTTCGACATCTGGCGGAAGACGTTCTCGCCGAACTGCTCGATGTAGGCGACGGTCAGCTTGCCACCGGTGCCCGTCTTGCAGCCGTTCGACTTCCAGCACCTGAGCGCCAGGGCTTCGTTCACCTTCCTGTCGGCTCGGCCGAGCCCGGCGAGCGCGATCTGGCGGGACGTCTTGTCCTTCGGGAGCAGCGTGGCCTTGAACAGCGTGTGCTTGAGGGTGGACGCCTTGGCGGCGTACACCTCGCCGAAGCCCTTCCCGGCCGAGATGACGACCGGCTTCGCGGCCGCCGCCTGCTTGCCGTCGGTGCTCCCGCTGCTCGCCGACGCGAGGACGAGCGCGGTCCCGAGCACCACGAGTGCCAGCACGCCCACCCCGAAGGTGCGAGTGCGGGACGAAGCCGACTCCTGCCGACCCTCCATCATGCCTCCTTTTCTCGCGAGCCTCAGCTCGTGTCTCCCTTCATTTCGGGACGGGTGCCCGGGGCGGTTTCGATCGTTCGCAGGAGGCGGCCGAGGAGCAATGCCACCCGGTCGCCCGAGACGAGCATCCCGACGATGATCGCGGCGCCGAACACGATGAACTGCAATGCGGTCGAGAGGCCGAGGATGAGCAGCATCTGCGTCAGGAACGTGAGCGCGAGCGCGGCGATCCAGGTCGAGGTCGCGCTCGCCAGCCCACCCGACAGCGCGGCTCCCGCGATGACCACCGCCGCGATGGGCGCGAGGAGGTACGACGCTCCGAACGCGGGATCGATGCTGATGCGTAGACCCCCGAGCAGCACCGCAGCGCCCCCGTACAGCGCGCCCGCGGCGGCATATGCGAACGCGACGTGCGTCCGGACGTGCAGCCCGGCCATCCATGCCGCACGGGGATTCGCGCCGACGGCCTGGAAGCGCCGGCCGGCGGCCGTGTAGCGGAACGCGAGCGCGACGAGGAGCGTGAGGGCGGCGCCGGTCCAGAAGACCACGCTGATCCCGAGCGGCTTGTGCCCCGCCCAGGACGACAGCGCCCCGGGCACGTTGGGGTTGGCCGCGATTTCGCGGTTGTACCGCACACTCCACGCGAGCGCGACCTGGCCCGTCGCCAGGGTGACGATCAGGGGGTTCAGCCTGACGATCGCGACGAGGACGCCGTTGCAGAGCCCCACGAGCGCGCCGACGCCGATGCTGGCGAGGATGCCGAGCACAAGCCGACTGTCGGAGTTCGAGCTGACTCCGACGAGGACGTTCCCGCAGAGGGAGATCACGCCCGCGGTCGACAGATCGATGCCGGCCTGCATGATCACGAGCATCTGACCGAGCGCGGCGATGGCGAGGATCGTCATGTACGGGAGCACGAATGCCCAGGACGTGCTCCGGAGCGCCGCGGGCGCGATCACCGCGGCGACGACGAGCAGCGCGAGTGTTGCGATCCAGACGGGCAGGAAGCGGGCGCCGACGAGGGCGTCGGCGATGGTGGGCGCCAGCGTGCGCCCGCGACCGAGCGCGCCGCCCTCGGTGCCGGTCGGCGCGCTCACGGCTCCTCTGCCCTCGATGCCCCGGCCAGGCGTCCATTCTCAGGCACGCCGTACACGAGTGTCAACCATGATCGAACGTCACACCCTCATTTCGGGTCGATCGTCCATCGCTACTGAACGATTCGCGCGAACGGCGGCCCGGATTGACGGGCTGTCGGGGATCCGTTTATGCTCGCTGCACATGCGCGGGCGTCGAGCCGCGCAGACCCCGTTTCACCCCACCAAGGCAAGGAGAGAGGCATGAGCGCACAGCGCCTGGTGATCCGGAACGGCTTCGTCGTCTCGATGGATCCCGAGGTCGGGGACATCCCGAACGCCGACGTCTTCGTCGAGGACGGGAAGATCGTCGAGGTCGGTCGCGGCCTGTCGGTATCCGACGCCGAGGAGGTCGACGCGGCAGGGATGATCGTGATGCCGGGCTTCGTCGACACGCACCGGCACACGTGGCAGACGCCCGTCCGGGGAATCCTTCCGTGTTGCACGCTCGATCACTACTTCGCGGTCATGCTCGGCCAGGTCGGCGGCTTCTACCGCCCGGAGGACGTCCACATCGGCGACTACGCGGGCGCGCTCGAGGCTCTCAACGGCGGTGTCACGACATTGCTCGACTGGTCGCACATCAGCAACACGCCCGACCACTCGGACGCCGCGATCCAGGGCCTCCGGGATGCCGGCATCCGCGCGGTCTACGCCCACGGCATGCCGACGGGCGGCGAGTGGTGGATGCTGAGCGAGCTGAACCATCCCGAGGACATCCGGCGGATCCGCGAGACGTACTTCTCCTCGGACGACGGCCTCCTCACCCTCGCCATGGCCGCGCGGCAGCCCGGCAACGTGAACGCCGACGTCGCGAAGCACGACTGGGCGCTCGCGCGCGAGCTCGACATCCTGATCAGCGTCCACGTCGGGATGCGGCTCCACCAGCTGCACTACGAGCCCGTCAAGGACATGCACGACCTCGGGCTGATGGGCGAGGACGTCTGCTACATCCACATGACCGACCTGACCGACCACGAGATGGACCTCATCGCGGAGACCGGCGGCAAGGCATCGGTCGCGCCCTACGTCGAGATGCTGATGGGTCACGGGCCACCTCCGATGGGCAAGCTGCTCGAGCGCGGCGTCCGTCCATCGCTCAGCGTCGACGTCGTCTCGAGCGTGCCGGGCGAGATGTTCACGCAGATGCGGACGGCCCTCGTCTACAGCCGCATCCTCGAGTTCACCGACACGCCCGACGAGGCGTTTGCGCCGAGGCTCACACACCGCGACGTGCTCGAGTTCGCGACGATCGACGGGGCGCGCGTGTGCGGGCTCGAGGACAGGGTCGGGTCGCTCACGCCCGGCAAGCAGGCCGACATCGTCCTCCTCCAGGCAAACGCGATCAACACGGCGCCGATGCTCGATCCGATCGGGACAATCGTCGTCTTCTCCGACACCGCGAACGTCGACACGGTGTTCGTCGCCGGTCGGGCCGTGAAGCGCGACGGAAAGCTCGTCGACGGCAACCTCGACCGCGTGTTCGCCAAGCTCGACGAGTCGAGGAACCACATTCTGTCCGCAGGCGGCCTGCTCCCGGACTGGGCGGCCGAGACCGTCGCCGCCGCGTAGACCGTCGTCGCCGGGCTCGATCCGCCG
>DASSBI010000257.1:0-6067 GCA_035698965.1 Gaiella sp.
GCGGACGGCGCCGAGGGCGTCCCGTACGAGGCGATCGTGATCGCGGTGATCGTCGTTCTCAACAGCCTGCTCGGCTTCGTCCAGGAGGCACGGGCCGAGCAGGCGGTCGCTGCGCTCCAGCGCATGGCCGCCGCAACGGCGAGCGTTGTGCGCGACGGGCGAGCGCAGCGGATCCCCGCTGCCGACCTCGTTCCCGGCGACCTCGTGCTATTCGAGGAGGGCGATGCGGTGAGCGCCGACGGGCGTCTCGTCGAGGTGGCCTCGCTCACCGTCGCCGAAGCGGCGCTGACCGGCGAGAGCACGGTCGTGGCGAAAGAGATCCAAAAACTCGACGCGCCGGCCGCACTCGGCGACAGGCTGAACATGGTGTTCGACGGGACCGCCGTGACACGCGGACGCGGCCGCGCGGTCGTCACGGCCACGGGCATGGCGACCGAGATGGGGAACATCGCCCGCCTCCTCGGCATGACGGAGGAACAGCGGACGCCGCTCCAGGCCGAGGTGGCGCGCATCGGCCGCATGCTTGGTATCGCGGTCATCGCGATCACGGCCGTCGTCGTCGTCGCGATCCTCGTGACCGCGGACGTCGGCTCGGCGTCCGATCTCGTCGACGTCCTTCTCATCGGGGTGTCGCTCGCCGTCGCCGCGGTGCCGGAGGGGCTCCCGGCCGTCCTCTCGGTGGTCCTGGCGCTCGGCGTGCAGCGGATGGCCCGCCGCCGGGCGATCGTGAAGCGCCTGTCGTCGGTCGAGACGCTCGGCTCGGCGTCGGTGATCTGCTCGGACAAGACGGGAACGCTGACGAAGAACGAGATGACGATCCAGAAGATCGTGACCGCGTCGGGCGAGGTGGAGGTCACGGGCGACGGCTACCGGCCCGAGGGGCAGCTGCTCGCCGACGGGCGGCCGCTCGCGGACGAGGTACTGCTCGGCGAGGTGCGCTCCGTGATCGGCGGCGGGAGCCTCGCGAACGACGCCGTGCTCGACGAGGTCGACGGCGAGTGGGTGATCCAGGGCGACCCGACAGACGCTGCGTTCCTCGTGGCGGAGGCGAAGATCGAGGGGCTCGCCCATGCGCTGGAGGAGCGCTTCGAACGCGTCGGCGAGGTCCCGTTCACCTCGGAGCGGAAGCTGATGTCGACGCTCCAGGCGGACGAGCTGGAGGGTGGCGTCACAGTGGTCACGACCGGCGCCCCCGACGTCCTCCTCACGCTCTGCACGACGGAGCGCGTGGCAGGGACGACCAACCCGCTGACCGACGTGCGCCTGGCGGCGATCGCCGCCAGCGTCGACCGGCTCGCAGGGCTCGCGCTGCGAACGCTGGCCGTCGCCTACCGCCCGGTTCCAGACGGCGAGCAGGCTGCGGAGGACGAGTCGGTCGAGCGTGACCTCACCTACCTCGGCCTCGTCGGGATCATCGACCCGCCCCGCCACGAGGCGCGCTCGGCGATCGCCGAGGCCAGGGACGCAGGCATCCGCACGGTGATGATCACGGGCGACCACCCGATCACGGCAGCCCGGATCGCGGACGATCTCGGCATCGGCGGCGCGCGCGCCTTGACGGGCGCGGAGCTCGACGACCTCGACGACGCGGCGCTACTGGAGGCGGCGAGGCAGGTGTCGGTCTACGCGCGCGTCAGCCCCGAGCACAAGCTCAGGATCGTGCGCGCGTTGCAGGAGGACGGCCGCATCGTCGCGATGACGGGCGACGGGGTGAACGACGCACCCGCGCTCAAGTCCGCCGACATCGGCGTCGCGATGGGGGTCAACGGCACGGACGTGACGAAGGAGGCCGCGGACATGATCCTCGCGGACGACAACTTCGCCACGATCGTCGCCGCCGTCCGCGAGGGGCGTGGCATCTTCGCCAACATCCGCACGTTCCTGCGCTTCCTGCTCTCCTCGAACATCGGCGAGGTGCTGACGGTGTTGCTCGGCGTCGTCTTCGCCGGCGTGATCGGGCTGGACGACACCGGCGAGGCGGTGGCGGCGCCGCTGCTCGCGACGCAGATCCTCTGGATCAACCTCCTCACCGACAGCGCGCCGGCCCTCGCGCTCGGCGTCGACCCGCCCCCGGACGACGTGATGCGGCGTCCACCGCGGGGCTCCGGGGACCGCGTCATCGACGGCGACATGTGGATCGGCATCTTCTGGGTCGGCCTCGTGATGGCGATCGCGACGCTCGTCGCGCTCGACCTCCGCCTTCCGGGCGGCCTCGTCGGGGACGGCGGCGACATCGAGACGGCGCGGACCATGGCCTTCACGACCCTCGTTCTCGCGCAGCTCTTCAACTGCTTCAACGCCCGCTCCGATCGACGGAGCGCCTTCGCCGGCCTCTTCGCGAACCGCTGGCTGTGGGGCGCGATCGCGCTCTCGCTCGCGCTCCAGGTCGCGGTCGTGCACCTGCCGGTCCTCAACGAGGCGTTCGGGACGACGCCGCTCTCGGCGATCGACTGGCTGATCTGCATCGCCCTCGCGAGCGCGGTGCTCTGGGCCGCCGAGGCGAAGAAGCTGGTCGACCGCCGCCCGCGGGGTCAGGCGTCGGCGATCGGGCGCCCGACGACGAGCGCATCCCGGACTTCCGGGTCGAGCGCGGCGTAGCTCGCGTCGGGAAGCACCCCGAGCGCGTCGAGCGTCTTCGAGAAGAAGCACCGCGCGGAGGCGGCGAGCACGACGTCCATGATCTCGGTCTCCGAGAGCCCGAGCGAGCGCAGTGGCCGCAGGTCGTCGTCGCCGATCGAGGTCGCGTCTTCGACGACGCGCTCCGCGAGGTCCATCACGGCGACGTCGACCTCGTCGAGACCCGCCGCCCCGTGGTCCAGCGCGATCTCCCGCACGGGCTCGCCGAACTGCTGGGCGAGCACCGAGCCGTGCGCGAGGCAGCAGTAGCTCGAGCGGAGCCGGCGCGCGGCGGCGAGCGTCGCGAGCTCGTAGCGGCGCAGGTCCATGTGCTCCTTGATCGCGCCGTTCAGCTGCACCCACGCGGCGAACACGTCGGGTCGTTCCGCGAACGCGACCTCGTAGTTCCTCGGCACGGACACATTCTGCTCGACCGGGACTGGTACCGCAGGTGCCTGTCCCCGTGACGCACCGCGAGACACCGCGGGTCGACGCATCGGGAGCGTCGCAGGGGTCAGGCGCCTGACGGTGCCAGACCCCCGAGAAGCCGCGATCGCGCTGTCGTCGAACCAGCTTTCCCACTCCTCGGGCGCCCACCAGCGCTCGCGCCCTCCGCGTCCGTGGAGGCGACCCAGAGGTCGACGTCCTCCCGGAGCCGCGCGAGGGCGCCGGCTTTCCGCCGCTCGAGGCTCCGCAACGGGACGCTCATCCGAGAGCCGCCAGGCGTCGTTCGAGGAATCGCCGCTCTGACTCGGAGTGGACGAGCTCGAGGGCTCGCGCGTACGCGGCGCGCGCCTCCTCGGGCCGCTCGAGCCGGCGGAGGAGGTCGGCGCGCGTCGCGTGGAGGTAGTGGTAGCGGTCGAGCTCGAGCCCGTCGACGACGCCGAGCGCGGTCTCGACGTCGCCCGCCTCCGCGATCGCGACGGCCCGGTTGAGCTCGACGACCGGCGAGCCTGTGCGGCGGCCGAGCTCGCCGTAGAGCGTCGCGAGCTGAGGCCAGTCCGGCGGCTCGTCCAGATGCAGCGCGGCGATCGCCGCCTGCAGGACGTACGGACCGCGGCCGCCGAGAGCGATCGCGCGATCGAGCTCGGCGTGTCCGGCGACGATCTCGCCGGCGTCCCAGAGCGACCGGTCCTGCTCGTGGAGGAGGACGACGGCGCCGTTCGCGAAGCGCGCATCTCGGCGCGCGTCGTTCAGGAGCATCAACGCGAGCAGGCCGGCGACCTCGGCCTCGTCCGGCATCAGCCCGGCAAGCGCGCGGCCGAGCCGGATCGCCTCGGCGGCGAGGTCGCCACGGCCGCCGTAGCCCTCGTTGAAGATCAGGTAGACGACCGCGAGCACCGCGCCGAGGCGATCGGGCAGCAGGTGGGCAGGCGGGACGCGGAACGGGATGCCCGCCGCCTTGATCTTCCGCTTCGCGCGCACGAGCCGCTTCGCCATCGTCTCCTCGGGGACGAGGAACGCGCGGGCGATGTCCTCGGTCTGCAGGCCTCCGAGCGTTCGCAGCGTCAGCGCGACCTGCGCGTCGAGCTCGAGCGCGGGGTGGCAGCAGGCGAAGACGAGCTCGAGGCGCTCGTCCGGAATCGTCGTCTCGTCCATCACGTCCTCCACGGGTTCCGGGACGTCGAGCAGGCGCGTCTTCTCGGCAAGCGTGCGGTCGCGGCGGATGCGGTCGATCGCGCGGTTCCGCGCCGTCGTCACGAGCCACGCCCGCGGGCTCGCCGGAGCCCCCTCGCGGGGCCACCGCTCCGCGGCGATCGCGAACGCCTCCTGGGCGGCCTCCTCGGCGAGGTCGAAGTCGCCGAGGAAGCCGATCAGCGCCGCGACCACGCGGCCCCACTCGTCGCGAAAGACGTGGTCGAGCTCTACCACTCGGCCACCGGACGCACCTCGACGGCGCCTCCCATCCGGGCGGCGGGCACGCGCGAGGCGAGCTCGATCGCCGCGTCGAGATCGTCGGCCTCGTAGAGGAAGTAGCCGCCGAGCGCCTCCTTCACCGAGACGAACGGCCCGTCGGTCGTGAGCGTCTGGCCATTCCGGACGCGCACGGTCGTCGCGAGCTCGGGCGGCTGCATCCCGATGCCCGGCGTCACCCCCGGGGTCTGGTTGATCGTCTGGTACGCCGCGTGGACCTCGTTCTGCTCGTCCTCGCTCAGGCGTCCCCAGGCCTCCTGGTCGAACGGCGTCGGGGTGTCTCCCTGGTGGATCAGCAGCAGGTACTTCATCGCGCTTCCTCCTCGGATGGGGTGTGGTCGCGTTCTAGACGAACGAGCGCCGGCCGAGAGGACACCCATCCCTCAGACGTGGGCGAGCACCCCGTCGAGCGGCCGCGGCACGCGTGCGAGGTCGAGCGCGTCGACGAGCAACGAGGCGTACCTGATCTTCCTGCTGCCGCCGCTGCCCATGAAGCGCCGGAGCTGGTCGTGGGTCTCGCGCCCGCGCCATTCGGGCTGCTTCTGGAGCGTCCGGAATGACCCGAGCTCGCCCTCGCCCTCGACGATCTCCGCGACACGCGGTGCGCCGAGCACCCGGATCAGCTCGTCCTCGAGGTCTGCGACGCAGACGAAGAAGCCGAGAGCCTCCATGCCGTCCCGGGTGAGGCCGGAGCCGAGCCCGGCCCGCTCCAGCGCCCGCCGGAAGTGTCCCTCCTCGCCGACGTCGCACAGGCCTGCCAGGCGCAGGTCGAGCCCGTCCGGCCCGAATCGCTCGAGCGAGCTCCGAATCGCCTGGGCACCACCGATGGGGACGATCTGGACGCCCTCGGCCTCGAGATCCCGTCCGCGGCGTCGCGCGAGCGCCGCGACCGCGCGCTCATCGCTGACTCCCTCGACGAGCACGACCGCACGCGCAGACAGCAGGTGCTGGTCCATCCGCTGATTGTGACCGCAATCCGCGGGCGTCCGGCCGCCGTAGAACGGTCAACAACGAGACACGGGAGGGACGACGATGAGAAAGGCAGTACTCGCAGCGATCGGGCTCGCCGCCGTGGCCGCGCTCATGGCGCCGGCGCTCGGCCTCGGCAGCGCCGACGGCCGAAAGGTGCTCGACGCGAAGGTGCTCGGCCCCGTGAGCGAGCCGTACACGGGTGCGGCGAACGCCGTCCGCGGCGTTCCGGGCGGCGGGCTCCCGTGGGTGATCGGGGACGCGTCGGCAGACCTGCGCGCGGACGGCCGCCTCCACGTCGACGTCGAGGGCCTCGTTCTCGCGCGCCGCGCGCCCGTCCCCGCCAACCTCCAGGGAACGAATCCCATTCCCCAGTTCGGCGCGATCGTCAGCTGCCTCACGACGGTGGCCGGCGCCGCGACGACCTCGAATCTCGCGACGTCGACCGCCCCGGCGAGCAGCGCCGGCGATGCCGAGCTGGACACGACCGTCAACCTGCCGTCGCCCTGCTTCGCGCCGATCGTCTTCGTGACGACGCCCGGCGGCGCGTGGCTCGCCGTCAGCGGGC
>DASSBI010000258.1:0-3304 GCA_035698965.1 Gaiella sp.
GTGCGCGCGGCGCGCATCGTGCCGGGCACGCTTGCGTCGACCAGCGCCGTTGCGCCGCCGTGGAGCACGCTCTCGCCGGCCCCGACCGTCACGATCAGATCGGTCTCGACGAGAGTCGGGTGGACGCGCGTCGGGTGCCGGCCGGCGGCGACGGGCCGCAGATCGTCCGCCTCGCAGTCGTGCACGACGATCGCGCCACGGAAGTCCCGGCGCTGGTCGGGCCGCAGGAGCGACTCCAGCCCGCGCCGCCCGGGCCGTCGCTCGAGCCCGCCGGCGACGAGAACGGTCACGTTCTCGCGCGCGACCCCCGCGCGGGATAGCTCGCCGAGCACCGCAGCGAGGACGTCCCGCCGCGCATCGTCCTGGGCGGTCGGGAGCGGCACCGCCGGCGGCTGAACGACGACGGTCGCGCGGCCACCGCGCGGCGCGAGCGACTCCAGCGGCCGGCCGGCGAGCGGGTACCGGAACGCCTCGGTGACGGCGGCGCGAATGTCGGCGATGGCGTCGAGCGGAGGCGGGGCGCCGAGCAGCACCGCGTCGTCTGGCAGCGTGACGAGCGGCACGCGCGAGCCGGAATGCAGTGGCACGCGCACAGGAGGATCCTAGGCGTCCGGGCCGAGCGCGCCCGTGAGCCCCGACGCAGTCAGGCGATGGCGCGGTGGAGGCGGTAGAACGTCGGCCGGAACCCGAGGCGCGGCCAGGCACGCGACGAGAGCAGGTTCGTCATGCGCCAGTCGGTGACGACCCATTCGCGCTCCGTTTCGCGCGCCCACGCGAGCACCGCCTCGCCGAGCACACGCCCCGCGCCGATGCCCCGGGCTTCGGGCAGGACCGAGGCGAAGCCGAGGAAGCCCGCGCCCGGCGGAAGCGCAAGGCTCTTGTGGTCGGACGACAGCTCGATCGTGCACGCGATCGCGGAGCCGATCACCTCGCCGTCCCGCTCGACGACGAACGTCGTGAATCTCGGGTCGTCGAAATCCGTCTCGTACTCGGCGCGAGCATCCTCGACGGTCGGCAACGCGCGGCGCGAGAAGACCGGGGAGAGCGCCTGGTGCGCAGGCAAAGCGACGTCGAGCCTCGCGAGCGCGTCCAGGTCGTCGAGGCGAGCAAGGCGGAGGACGAGCCCCTGCGGTGCCTCGGAGCGCTCCGTCGCGGATGGCGCTTCGCGGATCGCGTAGATCTGCTGATGCCCGAACCCGAGCCGGAACCACGCGTCGACGAGCGCACCGTCGAAAGCCGGCACCATCGCGTAGTGCAACGTGAGGCCGGCGGCGACCCAGCGTTCCGCGGCTGCCGCGTAGAGGTCGCGCACGAGCTCGGTATCCGTGGCTGCGTGGCCGGCAGGCTCGACCCACATGTTCGGTCCCCAGCTCGCGTCGCGAGGAGTGCCGACGACGAACCCTGCGACGTTCCCGTCCACCAGGCCGGCGACGCCCGACGCTCCGTCCGCGCGGAGGAGCGCGCCGAGCTCGTCACGTGCAGCGTCGGGCTCTTCGTAGCGCGGGTCGAGACCGGGCTCCGCGAGCCGGTGCGCACGATGACGCTCGGCGAGCAGCAACGCGGCGCTGTCGAGGTGCTCGTCGGCGAAGGGAACGATTGCCGGAGTCCGGACGGTTTCTGTCACGAGCATGCGCGCAGGTTAGAAGGCCGCCTCGGGCTCCGCGTCGTCCTCGGGGACGGTCGCGCCTCGTCCTCGCGGACGACTGTACCGCGCTGGGATACGCTCGGGCGCGTGAGCCCTAAGACGCTGACCGGCGAAGAGCTCCAGCTTGACGACGGGCCGGCGAAGGGCTCGGAGCTCTTCCTCGTCGACGGCAACAACCTCGCCTACCGCGCCTACTTCGCGCTCCCCGAGGAGCTCCAGACGACGGACGGCCAGCCGACGAACGCGCTGCTCGGCTTCACGAACATGCTCTTCAAGCTGCTCTCGGACTACGCGCCCCGCGGCGTCGCCGTGGCCTGGGACACGCGGCCGACGCACCGCACCGAGATCGCGGAGACCTACAAGGAGGGCCGGCGCCCGATGCCGGACCTGCTACGGGAGCAGTTCCCGCACTTCCGTCCGATCGTGGAGGCGTTCGGCTACCGGAACCTCGAGTTCGAGGGCTGGGAGGCCGACGACGTGATCGCGACGATCGCGACGCGGGCCGACGAAGCGGGCATCAAGACCTGCGTCGTCTCGACCGACCGTGACGCGTTCCAGCTCTGCAGCGAGAACATCTCGCTGATGATGACGCCGCGCGGCGTCGCCGAGGTGAACGTCTACACGCCGGAGCGCGTCGAGCTCCGCTACGGCGTTCGGCCCGACCAGGTGCCCGACTTCATCGGGCTCAAGGGCGACACCTCGGACAACATCCCGGGCATCCCGGGCATCGGTGACAAGACAGCCGGCCAGCTGATCGCGCAGTACGGCTCGCTCGAGGACGTGATCGCCCACGCCGACGAGCTGTCGCCCGCGCGGGGCAGGGCCGTGAAGGGGCATGCCGACCAGGCACGCGACTCGAAGCTTCTCGCGACCATGCGCCGCGACCTGCCGCTCGGGGTCGACCCGTCGGAGCTGGTCTCGGCGCCGCCCGACCGCTCGACCCTGAAGGAGATCTTCCGTCGCTTCGAGTTTCGCGGGTTGTTGAGCCGGGTCGACACGCTGGATGCGGCGCTGCCTGCGGCAGCGCCGCTGGATGCAGATCAGGTCGTCGTGCCCTGGCGCGAGGGGATCATCGCCCCGACGCAGCTGCCAGTCGGTGTCGCGATCGCAGACGGTCGGGTCGCCGTCGCCGACGGCGTCGAGGTGGTCGTCTCCGAGCTTCATCTAGCGGAGCTCGGCGGAGCGGAGATCCGCACGCACGATGCTAAGACCCAACGCCTCGGTAACGTCACGGACGACACGCTGATCGCCGCCTATCTCGTCGATCCGGGCCGCGCCGGATACGAGCTCGACGACCTCTCCCGCGAGTACGGCCTCGAGCTCGTCCCGGAGCCGACGACCGAGGAGGAGACGGCCGCGCTCGTCCGGCACGCCGAGTCCGCGCGGCGGCTCGCTCCGACGCTTCGGGCCCGTGTGCGGGAGTGGGGAATGGAGCGGCTCTACGACGAGGTGGAGCTACCGCTCACCGAGGTCCTCGCGGACATGGAGGACGTGGGGATCCGGATCGACACGTACCGCATGGGGGAGATCACCGCGCGGCTGGCCGAGAGAGTGGAGGAGCTCGAGGCGAGTGCGCTCGACCTGGCCGGCGAGGAGTTCCAGCTCGGCTCGACGCAGCAGCTCGCGCGCATCCTCTTCGAGAAGCTCGGGCTCACCGCA
>DASSBI010000259.1:0-9183 GCA_035698965.1 Gaiella sp.
TGCGTCGTCGAGCTCCTCCGCGGCGATCTTCTCGAGCCCGTCGCCGCTCGCGACGCGCATCCCCGCCGTCGACGTGAAAGCGCCTCTCGGGTAGAGCGTGCGCAGCTCGACGAACTGGTGTGGCGACACGTTCACGGCCCGGAGATTCGCCGTCTTTCCGTCGATCGTGACGTCGCCGCGCACCCAGACGGGGTGTCCCCAGGCGCGTACGACGTCGCCGGGGCCGGTGGTGGACGCTGTGAGCTGCGCGAGCGAGGAGTCCCACTGCGAGCCCCAGACCTGGAGGTTCACGTCGACGACGTCGTCGTAGGCGACGGCGACGCCGCGCATCCGGTAGCGGATCTCGAACGTGCGCACTTCGTCCGTGGCGCTGAAGTGCCAGACGATGCGCTGCTCGTCGCCGTTTCGCGTGACGCCGAACGTCCCCGCCGGGCTCGAGCAGCCGATCTCGACGCAGCCTCCAGTCGCGAATGGGCGGCCGTTCTCCAGCACGCTCACCTGGTCGATCGACTCGCCGGAACGGAGGGGAATGTCGCGGTTCGCGCCGCTGAACGGGCCGCTGAAGGCGTAGGTCAGCTTCTCGCTCACGAGCAGGCTGCCGTCGGCCTGCACGACGACCTGGACGTTCGCCTGCGGGAAGTCGAAGGACTTCGCGTGGACGCCGCCGGCGAAGGCGAGCGCGGCGATCGACGCCGCGAGGAGCGCCGCGCTACGACGCAGGCGGGTCACTCGGTGCGTCGCCGCCTGGCGCCGCCGGCGCTGCGGGCGCCGCGGGCGGGGTCACGGACGGCGCAGCGGTACCGGCACCGGGCGAGAAGTCGACGCGCGGCGCCTCGCGCTGCGTCTCGTCGGTCTCGAAGAACTCGCGCTTGGCGAACCCGAACGGGCCGGCAAGCACGACGCCCGGAAACGTCTGGATCGCATTGTTGTAGGTGAGGACGGTGTCGTTGTAGACCTGCCGCGACACGGCGATCCGGTTCTCCGTCTCGGCCAGCTCGCTCTGGAGCTGACGGAAGTTCTCGTCTGCCTGGAGCTCGGGGTACGCCTCGGCGACCGCAAACAGCCGGCCGAGCGCCTGGCCGAGGATGCCCTCCGCGGCCGCCGTGTCCGCCGGACCCTGCGCGCGCTGGGCGTTCGCCCGCGCCTCGGTCACGGCCTCGAACGTGCCGCGCTCGTGCTGCGCGTAGCCGCGGACAGTCTCGACGAGGTTCGGGATCAGATCCCACCGTCGCTTGAGCTGGACCTCGATCTGCGCCCACGAGTTGTCGACGCGGTTCCGGTAGCGGACGAACCGGTTGTAGAGCGCGATCAGCGCGATGACGATCAGCGCGACGATCACCAGGAGCACGATGAGCCAGATCATCGCCCGCGATCCTACGCGGGGAGTGGGGAGGCGTCCACCCGCCTCGGTAGCATCGCCCGGCGGAATGGCAGTTGCACGCGTCTCGCGCATCAACACGACACCTGTCAAGAGCCTGCGGTTGCATCATCCCGAATCCGTCGAGCTCGGCCCTGACGGCGCGCTCGAAGACCGGCGGTTCCTCTTCGTCGACGACGGGCGCCGGCTCTACAACGGGAAGCGGGACACCTCGCTCGTCCGCACGACGGCGAGCTGGGATCCCGGCTCGCGCATGCTCTCGATGACCGTCCCCTCGGGCGAGGCGATCGAGGCTGTTCCCGTCCGGTCTCGGCCGGAGGTGGTCGAGGTGTACGGCCGACAGGTGCGGGGGCATGCCGTCGACGGACCGTGGGCGGACGCGCTCTCCGACCTGATCGGCCGGTCGCTGACCCTGGTCGAGCGCGACGACGGCGCCTGGGCCACGGACTCGCGCCCGGCGACGCTCATCTCGCGGTCATCGGTGGGCCTGATCGACGGCGACGGCCGGCGGTTCCGGATGCTGTTCGAGCTCGACGGCCTCGAGACGCTGGGCGAGGAGGCGTGGGGTGGACGGCGCGTGCACATCGGCGAGGCGATGCTGCTCGTCGGCGTCGCGACGCCGCGGTGTGCCGTTCCGTCGGCGAGCCCGGACACCGGCTGCCGCGACCGAGACGTGCTCCGCGAGCTCCTGGAGCGGCGGGGGCCGGTCGACGGCGAGTCGTGCCTCGGCGTGTACGCGGACGTGCTCGAGCCGGGTGTGGTACGCGTGGGCGACGAGGTCGAGGTGCTCTGAAGGAACGAACGGGCGAGGCCGAAGCCGCCTCCGTGCGTCCCGGCGGCGCCTCAGCCGGCGCCGCGGCGGAGCTCCTCGAGCTGATGCTGCTCGCGCTCGCGCTCGCCGAGGGGGCGGGACATCTCGCTGTGGTACGCGATCCGCTCCCGCAGCAGACGCGCGGTCCGCCGGACGCGTGCCTCGTCGTCACTCGTCCAGATCGTCTTCTTCCGTTTCCTGCTCGCCATCGTCCTCCTCCAGCAGCCACCGGATCCGCTTGGTCTCGTCGTAGATGTCGCCAAGCAACGCCATGATCGTCGTAAGGTCCTCGTGCGTCGCGATGGGCTGGTCCACCACGTGAAGCGTGCCAGAAGCCCATGGGCGAAGCCAGATGTCCATGGCAGACGTGTCCCTCGAGCGTCAGCGCGGACGCCTGCAGACCCAGATCTGGTCTTCGCCGCCCTCGTACGGTCGGCGATCGAACCAGCCGTAGAGCTCCTCGGCCGCGAGCCCCGCGTCCTCGATCAGGGCGTTCCACTCGGGCGCCGACAGCCAGTGGAGCGTGAAGCTCGCGCTCTGCTCGGCGCCCCGAACGGAGAGCGTGAGCGTGCGAGCCCGCTCGTCCCAGTCGGCGCGCTCGAAGATGCCAGGCTCGCGCTCGAGCCAGATGCCGTCGGTCTCCTCGATGTCCTCGGCGTTCGGTGCGAAGACGTCGAACACGAAGCGGCCGCCGGGCTCGAGGAGAGAGGCGGCCGCCGCGATCGCGCGGCGCTTCTCCGTCTCATCCGGCATGTGGAGGAGGGAGCGAAACGGGATCACGACGAGCGGGACGCGCTCCATGACCGGCGGCTCGCGGAGGTCGCCGTGTCGCAGGTCGAGGAGATCCGACACCCCCTCGCTCTCGGCGTATGCCCGCGCGCCCGCGAGCATCTCCGGCGACTCGTCGACGCCGATCACCGGGATACCGGCCGTCGCGATCGGTACCGCGATCCTGCCGGTGCCGACCGCCAGCTCGACGACAGGCCCGCCGGAGGCGACTGCCTCCTCGACGTAGAAGTCGACGTCCTCGACCACCGACCGCGACCACGGGTCGTAGATCTGCGCGATCCCGTCGTACAGGGCCTGGCGTGCCTGATCTTTCGCCACTCCCGCGATTCAAGCAGTGCGCGTGCCTTGTGACACTGTGTCACTTGGTAGCCTCGATCCTCCAATGGACGTCGAGGCGCTCGAGCAGGCGGCCCTCGCGGCGGTCGCCGCCGCGTCGTCGACGGACGCGATCGAGTCGGTACGGGTCGAGTACCTCGGGCGGAAGAGCGAGCTGAAGCTCGCGCTCCGCGAGGTGCGCGACCGTGAGACGGGAATGAGCTTGAACGCCGCGCGCGAGCGGATCGAAGCTGCGGTCGGCGCGCGGGAGAACGCGCTCGAGCGGGCCGAGCTCGACCGCCGCCTCGCGGAGGAACGCGCCGACGTCACGCTGCCGGTCGGCGGATACGGGCGCGGCCATCTGCACCTGATCACGCAGATCCGCCGGGAGGTCGAGGACGTCTTCCTCGGGCTCGGCTATCGCGTCGTGGGCGGCCGCGAGGTGGAGTCGACGCACTACAACTTCGACGGCCTCAACTTCCCGCCCGGCCATCCGGCACGGTCGCGGCTGCACTCGCTGTTCGTCGACGACGACACGCTGCTTCGGACGGAGACCTCGCCCTCGCAGGTGCGGACGATGGAGGCGCAAGACCCGCCGGTCTACATCGTCTCTCTCGGTCGTGTGTATCGCCGCGACACACCCGACGCGACGCACACGCCGGTGTTCCACCAGGTCGAGGGTCTCGCGGTGGACGAGGGAATCACGCTCGCCGACCTGACGGGCACGCTCGACTTCCTGTTCAAGGCGCTGTTCGGTCAGGAGCGGCGGACCGAGTTCCGCACGCACTACTTCCCCTTCACCGAGCCGTCGATCGAGGCGTACGTCTCGTGCCACGTCTGCGACGGCGCCGGCTGCTCGGTGTGCCGCCACTCCGGGTGGATCGAGGTCGGCGGCGCGGGGATGGTCGACCCGAAGCTGTTCGAGTTCGCCGGCTACGACCCGGAGCGGTACTCCGGCTTCGCCTTCGGGTGGGGGCTCGAGCGCATCGCCATGCTCCGCCACGAGTTCCCCGACCTGCGCGAGCTCTGGCGCAACGACCTCCGCTTCTCGAGGCAGTTCTGATGCGCGTTCCGCTCGACTGGCTGCGCGAGTACGTCGAGACCGCGGCGACGCCCGCGGAGATCGCCCGCCGCCTCACCGTCTCGTCGCTCGAGGTGGAGCGGGTGATCTCCGTCGGCGTCGCCGACACCGACGGCAACCTCGGCCATTTCGTCGTCGGTCGCGTGCTCTCGGCCGAGCCGCATCCGAACGCCGACCGGCTCCAGCTCTGCCAGGTCGACGTCGGCAACCCCGAGCCGCAGCAGATCGTCTGCGGGGCCTGGAACTTCGGCGCGGGTGCGACGGTGGCCGTCGGCCTTCCCGGCGCGCTGCTGCCCGGCTTTCCGGGGCCGCTCGACGAGCGGAAGCTCCGGGGCGAGGTCTCGCGCGGGATGATCCTCGCCGAGGACGAGGTCGGTCTCGGTCCCGACCATTCCGGGATCATGCTCCTCCCCGAGGGGCTCGAGCCCGGAACGCCGCTCGCCGACGTCCTGCCGCTCGTCGACCACGTGCTGGACGTCACGCCCACGATGAACCGCCCCGACCTCCTCTCGATGGTCGGACTCGCGCGCGAGGTCGCCGCCCTCTGCGACGGCGCCCTGCGGCTCCCGGCCCCGGAGGATCCGACCGTCACGAGCCCGGAGCCCGTCGACATCGCCGTCGAGGACTTCGGCGGTTGCCCGCGGTACATCGGGCGCGGCTTCCGGAACGTCCAGGTCGGCCGGTCGCCGCAGTGGCTCCGCACGCGTCTCCACCTCGCGGGCATGCGGTCGATCTCGAACGTCGTCGACGTGACGAACTACGTGATGCACGTGTGGGGGAGCCCGCTGCACGCGTTCGACCGCGCAAAGCTCGCCGGCGGCCGGATCGTCGTCCGTCGCGCCCACGAGGGCGAGACGCTGCGGACGCTCGACGGCACCGAGCGCGCGCTCCTGCCCGCCGACCTCCTCATCACGGACGGCGAGAGGGCGGTCGCTCTCGCAGCGATCATGGGCGGGCTCGACTCCGAGGTCTCCGACGAGACCACCGACGTGCTGCTCGAGGCGGCGAACTTCGAGCCGATCGGGATCCTGAAAACGTCCGAGCGGCTGGCGCTGCGTACAGAGGGCTCGAACAAGTGGGAGAAGGGCGTCGACCCGTACGCGGCCGAGCCTGCCGCCGTGCTCGCAAGCCGGCTGCTCGTCGATCTCGCGGGCGCCGAGCCGACCGGCTCGGTCGACATGAACGACGGGCTGCCCGAGCGCCCGGTCGTGACGCTGCGTCCCGAGCGGTCGCGCGCACTGGTCGGCCTCGACGTGCCGGACGCCGAGCAGCGGTCGATCCTCGAGCGGCTCGACTTCGACGTCGACGGTGCATGGCGCGTCACCGTCCCGACCTTCCGCGCCCGCGACGTGACGCGGGAGATCGACGTCGTCGAGGAGGTCGCGCGGGTCGTGCTCGACCGCGTGCCGAAGACGATGCCGCTCAGGCGCGCCGTCTCGGGCCACCTCTCGGCCGAGCAGCGCTTCCGCCGCGTGCTCGAGGACGTGCTCGTCGGGGCCGGCTACTGCGAGGCGTACACCTGGAGCCTCGTTCCCTCCGATCCCGATCCGGCGGCGTTGCGGCTGCCCGACCCGATGAGCGGCGAGCATGCGGTGCTCCGCACGACGCTGCTCCACGGCCTCGTCGAGGCGGCGCGCGTCAACGTCGACGCCGGTAATCCGGACATCCGGCTCTTCGAGATCGCGCGGGTCTACCTCCCGTCGGACGAGCAGCTGCCGGACGAACGTTGGTACCTCGGGGGGATCGCGGAGGGCGGTTTCGCGGCGGCCCGCGGCGCCCTCGAGGCGATCTACGGGACATTCCACCTGCCCCTCGAGACGCGGCGCACGACGCTCCCGCACCTCCATCCGGGCAAAGCCGCCGAGACGGACGCGGGCTGGCTGGGCGAGCTCCATCCGGCGCTGCTCGAAGGAACGTGGGGCGTGTTCGAGCTGGATGTCGCCCGGCTCCAGGCGCCGCGCCCGGAGCGGATCCTCTACGAGGACGTCATCAGCTATCCCGCCGTCCGGCAGGACGTGGCCGTCGTCGTGGACGAGCATGTCGAGGCCGGATCGATCGTCGCCGTCGCGCTCGAGGCGGGTGGCGCCGAGCTACGCGACGCCCACATCTTCGACATCTATCACGGCGACCAGGTCCCGGAGGGTCGGAAGTCCGTCGCCCTCCATCTTGCCTTCCAGGCCTCCGATCGGACGCTCACGGACGAGGAGGCGGACGCGGCGCGTGCGCGGGTCGTCGAGGCGCTGCGGACCCGCTTCGGCGCCGAGTTGCGCGGCTAGAGGATCTAGAGGACTTTCCCGCCGACGTACCAGACCGGGCCTTGCGTCGCGACGTTGTCCGTGTCCGAGACGACCCGCAGCACGGCGATCTCTCCCTCGATGTCCTCGGCGTCGAGGCGCTCGAAGCACCGCCGCGCCATAACCGGCGAGACGCCGTAGCCCTCGTGGCTCGCGCAGCGGAACAGGAACGCCACGGCATCGCGGTCCCGCGTCGGGTTGATGGGAGCGCAGAGCAGGGCCGCGCGCGGCAGCAAGTCGCTGGACGCGAGCTCGAGGCTGCAGAGCAGGTCGCTCCAGCCCGAGGGGAGCTCGGCGAGAGCCGCGTCCCACGCCTCGGCGACCGGCGCCGTCTGCCGTGCCGCGTCGGACTCCGCGTGAAGGGGCTCGCGGACGCCGACCTCGTCCTGCTCGAGGAGACACCAGATCCGCGCCTGGTCGAGCCTCCCGAAGAGCCTGTGCGCTGCCTCAGGTCCCGCGGCGCCCCCGGCCCGCCGCACGGTGACCACGAGCTGGTCGCCGACACGCCCGACGTTCATCGGCCCGAGGACGCGGGCCGCCTCCCCGAGCTCTTGCGGCTGCTCGGGGCTGAGCCGGAGAATGATCGTCTCCCAGTCGGTCGGCAGCCGCCGTTCGAGCGCCGCCCACTGATCCACCAGCTTCACGGCGGTCAGCATAATGACCCCCGTGACCCGGGTCGGAGGAGAGCCGCGCGCCGCCACGGCCCCTGCCGTCGAGGCTCGCGAGCACCGCTGATGGCGACCGACGTCAAGCTTCCGCGCCTCGGCCAGGGCATGGAGTCCGGCGTGATCGTGCGCTGGCTCAAGTCCGAGGGCGAGCCTGTCGCGAAGGGAGAACCGCTCTACGAGCTCGACACGGACAAGGTCACCCAGGAGGTGGAGTCCGAGCTCGACGGCGTGCTGACCAAGATCGTCGTGGCCGAGGGCGACGTCGACGTGGGCGCGACCGTGGCCCTGATCGAGGTGGAATCGGCTGACGCCGATTCCGGTAGACACACGTCCGAGACAACCGGCGGCGAGGATGAGGCGAGCGCCGAGAATGGGGCGCCGCGGACCGCGGAGCCGGCTCCGGCTTCGCGCTCTTCTAGCGTCGGTGCGACCGCAGGTCGTGCCGACGCCGAAGGACGCAAGGCGCCGTCCCGGGTCAAGGCGTCCCCGCTCGCGCGGCGGATGGCCCGCGAGCGCGGGGTCGATCTCGCGTCGCTCCAGGGAACAGGCCCCGAGGGACGGATCCTCGCCGACGACGTCGAGCGGGGCGCCAACGGAGGCGCCGCCGCACCCGCAACCCCGTCGGCCGCACCTCCTGCCCTCCCTGCCGGCGAGGTCGAGACCGTCCCGCTCACCTCGATCCGCAAGACGATCGCTCGGCGTCTCACCGAGGCGTGGAGCGCCCCCGTCTTCCAGCTGGGCATCTCGGCCGACATGGCGGAGGTGCTCGCCCTGCGGGAGCAGCTCGTCGAGCGCCTGGCGGAGGGCGACGTCAAGCCGACGGTCAACGACGTGCTCGTCAAGCTCGCCGGGGCGGCGCTCGCGCGGCACACCCCGGTCAACGCGACGTTCACGGGCGAGGAGATCCAGCGGCATCCGAGCGCGCACGTCGGAATCGCCGTCGCCGCTCCGCAGGGGCTCGTCGTCCCGGTGATCCGGGACGCAGACCGCCGGACGGTGCAGGAGATCGCCCGGGCACGTGACGACCTCGTCGGCCGAGCTCGAGACAACAAGCTCACGCTGCAGGACATGGAGGGTGGGACCTTCACGATCTCGAACCTCGGGATGTTCGGCGTCGAGCAGTTCACGGCCGTGCTGAACCCGCCGCAGGTCGCGATCCTGGCGGTCGGCGCCGTGAAGGACGAGCCCGTCGTCACGGACGGTGAGCTCGACATCGCCCCGATCGTCCGGATGATCCTGACCTGTGACCACCGCGCGATCGACGGTGCGGACGGGGCGCAATTCCTGCAGACGCTCGTCGCGCTGATCGAGCAGCCCTCGCTGGCGTTGTGAGCGCCGACGAGCCCGCCGAGACGTCGCAGATCGTCGTCCGGCGGGGTGGCGCCCAGGACGTGCGCTTCCTCCGCGACATGCTCCACCACGCCTACTACTGGAAGGAGCGCGCGCCGGACGCGGGGCCCGGGCCTGTCGCCCTCTACGTCAAGGCGTGGGGACGGGCAGGCGACACCGCCGTGATCGCCCTCGACCGGGGCTTCCCCGTCGGCGCGGCCTGGTACCGGCTCTTCGACCGCGAACGGCCGGGCTTCGGGTTCGTCGACGAGCGCACGCCCGAGCTCGCGATCGCGGTCGTGCCGAACGCGCGCGGCAGGGGCGTCGGAAGCGCCCTCCTGAACGCGCTCCTCGAGCGGGCGCGCGCCGACGGCTATCCCACGCTCTCGCTGAGCGTCGACCGCGCCAACGCGGGCGCGATCGAGCTCTACGAGCGCTACGGCTTCCAGCGCGTCTCGGACGACGACGACTCGGTCACGATGCTGGCGCAGCTCGTGCCGGACGCGACCGTCTAGGGT
>DASSBI010000260.1:0-2453 GCA_035698965.1 Gaiella sp.
CGCGGCGGCCGCGCGAAGGTGCAGTAGCCGCAGACGTCGCGGCAGAGCGTCGTCAGCGGGACGAAGACCTTCGGCGAGTACGTGACGAGCGTCCCCGTGCCCGCGGCGCGCAGGCTCCGCGCCTCGGCCATGAGGTCGTCGCGGGACGTCGAGAGAAGCTCGGAGGAGAGATCTGCCATCGGCGGTCGATTGTCGCCGGGCGGTCTCCTCGCGCCGGAGCGGTGAGCATACGCAATCGACCCTGGGCCGGGCCGACCGAGCCGCGCTGCCGGGACGGTGCTACGAGGTGCGGTAGCCCCAGATCCCGCCGAAGCTCTTCCAGGTGCCCTTGTGCCAGCGCTGGAGCAGCATCTGCTCGATCGGGAAGTGGTCACCGGGCCCTGTCTTGAGGCCGATGCCCGGAAGGAGGAACGGATTGCCGGAGAGATTCATGGCGGCGACGACCTTGACGAGGCCGTCGCGCGTCAGGTTCTTGCCGGCCTTGCGGATCGCCTCGACGGCGGTCCACGCGGCGGCCATGCCGTACACGTGGTAGACGTCGTTCGCGTTGGCCGACGGCGCGTAGCGCTTCATGATCGACCTGTACAGCTTCATCGCCGCGTCCTTCTTCCACTTCGGGTCGGTCGGGTCCTTGAGGAAGACGATCGAGACCGACCCCTCGACGACCTTGTTGGTGCCGCCCTCGGAGGCGAGCTGCATGATGTTCGACGCGGACGAGACGGCGTTCGTCAGCGACAGCTTCGGCTTCCAGCCGAGCTTGTTCGCGTAGACGTACGCCTGGATCGCGAACTTCGGCGTGGCGAACACGGCGAAGACGTTCGCGCCCGACGAGCGGAGCTTCGCGATCTGAGACTGCACGTCGCTCGCTGTCACCTCGTAGGGCTGCGCGGCTGCGACGCGGACACGCGAGCGCTCGATGCCCTTCTTCAGGCCGTTCAGGAGGTCCTTGCCGTAGTCGTCGTTCTGGAACAGCACGGCGACCTTCGCCGCCCCCTGCGTGCGCGCGAGGTACTTGCCGAGCACCCAGCCCTCGGCCTGGTAGCTCGGCTGGAGCCCGATCGTGTACGGATACTTGGCCGCCTCGGTGCCGAACACCGTCGCGCCCGAGGCGGCGAACAGCTGGGGCACCTTCTGCGCGTTCAGGTAGTCGCGTACGGCGAGGTTCTGCTCGGTGCCGAGGCCGTTGAAGACCGCGAAGACCTTGTCCTGCTCGACGAGCTGGCGCGTCGCCTGCACCGTCTGTGCCGGGTTGTAGCCGTCGTCGACGATCGTGTCGACGATCTTCCGGCCGTTCACCCCGCCCCGCGCGTTGACGTACTTGAAGTATGCGTCCGCGCCGCGCGCGACCGATGCGTAGGCGGACGCGGCGCCCGACAGCGGCGAGGTCGTGCCGAGGAGGATCGAGGTCGGAGTCACGCCCGGGTCGGCCGACGAGCGGGTCGGCCCGGCCAGGGCTGCGGTCACGCCGGTGGCGAGTGTCAGAACGAGCGCCGTCAGCGCGAACGCGATTCTCCTGGTCATCGAGGCCTGCTCCTTGCGGTCGGGATCGCGGCCGATCGTAGCCGCGCCTTGTCAGCGCTTTGTGAGGGTTCGCAGCCGCGCCGCGAGCCCCGCGACGCCCATCGGGAGCACGAACATGAGCGCGATCAGGACGACCCCGGAGACGACGGCCGGGGCGCCCGGCGACTTGGAGACCTGCTGCGACCAGATGGGCAGAAACTGGATGAAGACCGCGCCGGCGATCAGCCCGACGAGCGACCCGAGCCCGCCCACGACGACGCCGACGAGGAGCAGGATCGAGAGGGCGATCGGGAACGTGTCCGGGTTGACGAACGTCGTCGCGATCGCGAAGAGCGACCCTGCGACGCCCGCGTACGCGGCGCTCACCCCGAACGCGAGGGTCTTGTAGGCCGGGAGGCTGACGCCGGACGACTGCGCCGCGGTCTCGCTGTCCCGCACGGCGCGGAGCGCACGCCCGGTGCGCCCGCGGAGCATCAGCCACGCGATCACGTACCCGATGAGGGCGACCGTCCAGCACAGGTAGTAGAGCCAGTCGTTGAACGAGAGCTCGCGTCCGAGCACCGTCACGGGCTCGAGCGACGCCGTCAGCTCGGGCAGCCCGAACAGGTTGAGCCCGCCGCCGCCGCCGGTGAAGCCTTCGAACCGCTTGATCACGGCGGGCATCGACACGGCGACCGCGAAGGTCGCGAGGGCGAGGTAGAGGCCCGAGAGCCTCAGGGCGGGAATCCCGAAGAGGAACCCCACCACCCCCGTCACCACAGCCGCGACCGGGATCGTCCAGACGTCCTTGACACCGTGGTCGACCATCAGGATCGCCGTCGTGTAGCCGCCGATCGCCATGAAGGCCCCGTGACCGAGCGAGATCTGGCCGGTGTAGCCGGTGAGGATGTTGAGCCCGATCAGCGCGGTCAGGTAGATCGCCACGTACGCGA
>DASSBI010000261.1:0-5996 GCA_035698965.1 Gaiella sp.
CCCGGGATCGCCGCCTTCCAGGGCTGCACCTCGTCCAGGTCGACGAAGCCCGGGAGCGACCCGAGCGCGCGTCCGGTGAAGGTCGTCCCCGAGCGCGGCGACCCGACGACGAACACGAGCCGCTCCTCCGAGCCGAGCTTCCTGCGCCTGCGCGCGATCCGCACCGCGCTCCGGGCGTAGAGCGCGGTGGAACGTGCGATGTCCGTCGGGCTCGGCACCGCGGCAGCGTAGATGGTCAGCCCGCGTAGGTCGCGGCGAGCTCGTCGATCCGGTCGGCACTCGCCTGGAGCTGGGCTCGGGTGAGTCGTCCGGCCCGAGCCTCGGCAAGAAGCGCGTCGTAGACGGCCGCGGTCGACCGTTCCGAGCCGACGAAGAGGAGGAGGTCGACGCCCGCCCGCGCGGCGCGGATCGCCGCCTGCGAGAGCGTGACGCGGTGTGTCGTCGCCAGCGGCTCGAGCGCGTCGGTGATCGTGACGCCGGTGAACCCGAGCCCGCGCAGGACCGCGAGGACGCGCGGCGACCACGCGGCCGGCTTGCCGCCGTACGCCGTGTACGCCGCGTTCGAGACCATCACGAGTGGGGCCACCCCCGCCGCGATCGCGCGGCGATATGGGAGGAGTCCCGGCGCAAGCCCTGCCGCGCCGGCGCCGATCGTGACGGCCGCCTCGTCGGTCGAGGCGGCGGCGAGGCCGAGCCCGGGGAAGTGCTTGAGCGTCGGTGCTACGCCGCCGTCCAGGACGCCGGCCGAAAAAGTCGTCACGGCCTTCGCGGCCCTCGCCGGCACGGTCGAGAAGCCGCGGTGCTGAACCGCGATGAAGGATCCGGGGACACCAGGCACGTCGGCCACCGGCGCGAGGTCGACGTCGACGCCGAGCCGCTCGAGCGCCGTCGCCGTCTCGTGTCCGCGACGGCGGAGCGCGGCCTCGCCGAGACGGCCAAGCTCCTCTGCGGAGGCGGCCGGCGGCGCCCAGCGGAACCGCCGCACTCCGCCGCCCTCCTGGTCGGTCATGACGAGGAGCGGATTGCCGCCGGCCGTCGCCGCAGCCCGCAGCGAGGCCGTGAGCGCACGTGCCTGAGGCGCGTTGCGGACATTCGAGCCCATCAGGATCACGCCGCCGACCTGGCCGCGACGGATGCGCTCGAGGAGGGACGGGCTCGCCGTCGTGCCGTCGATCCCCACGACCAGCCTGGCGCCCACCAGGCGCGTGAGCGGGGGAGAGGTCACAGCAGGCGCCGCGGCAGCGCCGACAACGAGCCCGGCGGTGACGACGATCGCGGCGAGGGCGACCCTTCGCGTCATGCGGGTATCCTCGCAGCGGCGGCCGATCCCGCCCCGGACGAGGCGCGTCGTACCCGGTCGCGACGACGACGCGAGCACCAGCTCCTTTCTCGTGACTGGAGGTTTCTCGTGTCTCAGCTCGTCCAGATCGCCGGCGCGCTTCTCATTCTCTCGGGCTTTGTGCTCGCCCAGTTCGGCGTCCTCGATCCGCGATCGCTCTGGTACCTCGTCGTCAACGTCGTCGGCTCGGCGGTCCTCACGGTCGACGCGTACCGCGAGGCCCAGTGGGGGTTCTTCCTGCTCGAGCTCGTGTGGGCGATCGTGTCCGCGTTCGGCCTGATCCAGCTGGCTCGCGGCCGGCGGCCGGACACAGGGGGTCTGGCGCCGCAGGTGCCTGACCCCGGTGACGTGTCGCGAAATCACACGCGTTAGGAAGCTTCGCAGCGGTCACTGGGGACAGGCACCTTGGCGGTGCCAGTCCCCAAACCCTCAGAGGCCGTCCTCCTCCTCGACCCGAACCGAGAACGGCAACCGCCAGTCGTCGTCCGCCTCGCCGTCGATCGTGAGGCGCCACTCGTAGCGCCCCGGCTCGAGTGGCAGCGGGCCGGAGTTGACCGCGACCGGGAAGTCCAGCGGCGTCCCGGGCTTGAGCCCTGCCGGACGCCCGACCTCGAATGGGACGTCGTCGAAGAACACGAGCGGCTCCGAGCCGTCCTCCGTGTCCATCTCGACCTGGATGCCGTCCGCGTCGAGGAGCTCGAGGCGCATGACGTGGCGCTGGTTCGCCTGGTCCCACGGCACCCTGATCAAGATCGCGATCCCGAACGGGACCGGATCGGGCCCGGTGAGTGACCAACCGCCGCCGACGACGGTCAGCTTGCCGTCCGACACTTGCGCGAAGTCGGCGAGGAGCATGGTCACGCGCACCACGCGAGTCTCGCACACGCGCGTGCACTCGCCCCCGGTGTCCGGGAGCGGATCGGGCCTACGCCGCGACCCGCTCCATGTCGGCCGCGGCGACGAGCTGGTCGACGACGCCCGCCAGCGCCGCCCGCAACTCGATGTCGGGCTCCAGGAGAGCCCGCTCGGCCTTGGCGACGGGAAGCTCGGCGTCGAGCACCCGGGCACCCATGACGCCGAGCACCTTCCTCAGCTCGCGCTGCGCCCACACGGCGCCGAACGCGCTCGTGCTCGCACCGATCACCGCCACCGGCTTCGCGCGGATCGGCGAGTCGGCGATCGGGCGCGAGACCCAGTCGAACGCGTTCTTCAGGGCGCCCGGGATCGAGCCGTTGTACTCCGGCGTCGCGACGAGGATCCCGTCGGCCTCGGCGATTGCCGCCTTGAGAGCGTCGACCGCGTCTGGGGCGAGGTCCTCGAGATCCTGGTCGAAGGCCGGGATCTCGGCCAGACCGTCGAAAACGACGAGCTCGATGCCCGCGGGCAGCTCCTCCGCGGCGAGGCGGAGGAGCTGCATGTTGTGGGAGCCGGCGCGAAAGCTGCCGGCGATGCCGAGGATCGTCACCCTACGACTCGCTTCCCGGCTGCACGAAGAAGAGGGTCGCCTTCAGATCGACCTCGTCGCCGAGCATCGAGCCGCCCTCGGGGAGCGGCGCGTTCCAGGTGAGGCCGACCGCGTTCTTGTCGATCGAGCCCTCCAGCGAGAGCCCGAGCTTGCTGTTGCCCCACGGATCGGCGACAGGGTCGGTGATCGTCCCTGTGAGGGTGATCGGAGCGCGCTTGCCCTTGATCTCGAGCGTGCCGTCGACCGTCACGTCGTTGCCGTCGCGCGTGATCGTTCCGGCTTCGAAGGAGAGCTCGGGGTACGTGGCCGCCTCGAAGAAGTCCGGCGATGCGAGGTGCTCCGCCAGCTGCTCCGAGTCGACGTCGATGCTCGACACCTGCGCCGTGCCCCGGAGGCCCGTGGCGTCGAGGCTCGCCTCGAAGGAGCGGAACGCGCCCGAGAACGGGGCAACGCCCATGTAGACCACGGTGAAGCCGACCGAGGAATGCGTCGGGTCGAACGCCCAGGTCCCGCCCGGAATCACCGTTGCGTCGATCGTGCTGCTCATGTCTTCTTCCTTCCTGTCGATGACACATTACTTGCACTAAGAATAGTTGTTACAGCAAGTAACGTGCGTCGATCAGGTGGTATTCCCTGTCTCGCTCAAGGCCCTGAGCGCCGGCGCGATCCGCTCGCGATCCTCGGGCGGAAGCGGGAACATGGGAGAGACAACGAGCACCTTCGCGCCCTCGGCGTGGGTCGACGCAAGGGCGATCGCCTCGTCGAGCGTCGTCGCACGAAGAGTCGCGCGACGGTCGAAGCTGGATGCGAGACGGGTCGCGGCGGGCCCGAAGAGGACGACGAGGCGCGCGACGCGGCGCGCCTCCGCGCACGCCTCCTCGAGCAGCTTCCGCTCCTCACGGGAAGCGTGCACCGGCAGGCCCGCGGCCTCGAGCTCGCCACCGGCGACGAGCACGACGGAGGCGTCGGGGAACTCGTGGAGTGCGGAGGCCGTCTTCGAGGGCGTTGCCGCCATCCCGTCGTCGATCAGCTCCGTGTCGCCGAGTCGCCCGACGCGCGCGGCCCGGTACGGAGGCGGCTCCGGTGCGCGGAGCGTCTCGGGCAGCGCCCCCGCGGCGAGCGCCGTCGCCGCGGCGGCGAGCAGCGCCTGGAGGCGCGGGGCATCGAGAGTCGGCGGGAGCGCGAACGACCGCTCGCCCGCTGCGTCGCGCAGCATCATCTCGGAGCCGCGGACGAACGCGCCGGCCTCGACCTCGCGGGTCGCCGAGAACCCGAAGTGGCGGCCGGGGGAGAGGCTCGCGATCGCCGCTGCGTCGCCGTCGTCCTCGTTCGCGACAACGATGTCGCTCGGCCTCTGGTGCCGGACGATCGCTTCCTTGGCCGCGCGATAGCGCTCGAGCGAGCCGTGCAGCTCGAGGTGGTCGGGCCAGAAGCACGTGATCACCGCGATGGTCGGGCTCGAGGTCGTGAAGCAGAGGTGGGAGCTCGTCAGCTCCATGAGCACGACGCCGTCCGTGGGCGGCGGCAGGAGCTCGGCCGTCGGCCACAGGTTTCCCGCGCGCGCGGTGGTGCCCGTGTGGACGGTCGAGCCGGCGGTCCGTAGGAGATAGGCGAGGAATGCGGCGGTCGTCGTCTTCCCGGCGGTCCCGGTCACACCGATCGTCGGCACCGGTGACCGTTCGAGCACGCGGTCGCCGAGGCACCGTACGACGCAGCCGCTCTCGCGGAGGAGGGCGACACGCGGTGCGACCTCAGGCGTCCAGACGTCGAGGAACGCCTCGTCGTGATGCCCGGGCTCGGTGTCGAGGCTCGCACGCGCTCGGACGACGACGCGGGAAGCGCGAAGCTCGAGTGCCTGCTGCGACGCGTCTCCCGGCCCGGCGAGTGTCACGCGATGCCCTTCGCGCGCGAGCGTCCGGGCGAGCACGACGGCGTCGCGGTCGAACCCCTCGACGAGGATCCGCTTCATGATCGAGCCGGCCGGGGCGACGCCGCAGTTCCGCCCCGGCCGACAGGTGCCGATTCTGCACCTTTGCGGGCCGGCCGGTCAACGGCCGACCTGCTTTGCCTGACGCCGGTCAGCGCGTCTGCGGGAATCCGAGGTCGACCTTGCTCGTCGCCGGATCGGGCCACCGCGAGGTCACCACCTTGCCCCTCGTGTAGAAGTGGATCGACTCGGGCCCGTAGGCGTGCGAGTCGCCGAAAAGGGACGCCTTCCAGCCGCCGAACGAGTAGTAGGCGACAGGTACCGGGATCGGCACGTTGATTCCGACCATCCCGGCGGTGACGTCGAACTGGAACTGGCGCGCGACGCCGCCGTCGCGCGTGAACAGCGCGACGCCGTTGCCGTACGGGTTGTCGTTGACGAGCCCCAGCGCCTCGTCGTACGTCTCCGCTCGCACGACGGACAGCACGGGGCCGAAGATCTCATCCCGGTAGGCGTCCATCTCCGTGGTCACGTTGTCGAGCAGCGAGACTCCCAGGAAGAAGCCGTCCCCGTCCGGCGCGCTTTCGCGTCCGTCTGCGACGAGAGTCGCGCCCTGCTCCGACCCGGATTCGATGTACGACGCGACTTTGTCGCGGTGCTCGCGGGTGACGAGCGGCCCCATCTCGGAGTCGGCCTCGAGGCCGTTCCCGACCTTCACCTTCGGCAGCCGCTCCTTGATGGCGGCGACGAGCGGATCGGCGACGTCGCCGACCGCGACGAGCACCGAGACCGCCATGCAGCGCTCGCCGGCCGAGCCGTAGCCCGCCGAGACGGCGGCGTCGGCCGCCATGGCGACGTCTGCATCGGGCAGCACGACCATGTGGTTCTTCGCGCCGCCGAGCGCCTGGACGCGCTTCCCGTGCTTCGCTCCCGTCTCGTAGATGTACTTTGCGATCGGGGTCGAGCCGACGAACGAGACGGCGGCGACGCCCGGATGCTCGAGCAGCGCGTCCACCGCGACCTTGTCGCCGTGGACGACGTTGAAGACGCCGTCGGGCAGGCCCGCCTCCTTGAGCAGTTCGGCCGTCAGGAGCGAGGCCGACGGATCCTTCTCCGAGGGCTTGAGGACGAAGCAGTTGCCGGAGGCGATGGCGGGGGCCCACATCCACATGGGCACCATCGCGGGGAAGTTGAACGGCGTGATCCCGGCGACGACGCCCAGCGGCTGGCGGATCGAGTAGACGTCGATTCCCGTCGAGGCCTGC
>DASSBI010000262.1:0-2207 GCA_035698965.1 Gaiella sp.
CGAGCCCGCGAGCGCGCACAGCAGCCGTCTACCACCACCCATACCTACCCCTATCGGACGGCGATTCGGAGGCCTTGATCGCGGTCCTGCGGATGCCAACGGAATCCGAACATTCCCGCGAACGCTCGCTCGGGTAGAACCTGGGCCGTGGCGCGGGAGACGATCCGCGACTGGGTGCGCTCGGTGGAGCGGGCGGAGCCGGCCGAGCAATGGACGATGCTCTGCTTCTTCGCCGGACGGCAGGTCACGATCGGCGAGGACGAGCTGAACGCGGCCGTTCGCCGGGCGGAGCTCCTCCTCGCCGCGGGTGGCGACCCGAGGCGGCGGCTCGACCCGTTCGGCCGAGCGGCCACCGCCCTCGCCGACGACCTCGACGGCCCCGAGCGGCGGACGCAGCTCCGCTCCGGTCTCGAGGCTCTCGTGACGGAGGTCGAGGGTCTCCGCGGCGCTCGCGAGTCACTCGCCCTCCTCCTCACCGACCACGACCTCGCGTGGAAGGCGTACGCCACGTCGCTCCTCGCCGAGGCGCTCGCCGAGGAGTGACCCTGCATCTGATGCGTCACGTGCTAGCATCTGATGTATGCCGCGCACGACGATAGATCTCGACAGCAGGGTCCTTCGGGAGTTGAAGCGTCGGTCGCGGGCTCAGGGCACGACCATCGGCGGGTTGGCGTCGCTCCTGCTCGCGCAGGCCCTGGCAGCCGACAGAGGCCGAGTCCCGGCGCCTCGTCTCGAGTGGCGCTCAGCGCCCATGCACTCGCTCGTCGACCTCAGGGACAAGGAGGCGCTGCACCGCGCGCTCGACGGCCGATGAGCTCGACGCTCGACGCAAACCTCCTGCTCTACGCCTCGGACGAGGCGAGCCCCTTCCATGCGCGAGCGGTGACCTTTCTGGAGCAGGTGGCGCGCGGTCCCGAGCTCCTCTATCTCTTCTGGCCCACCGTGATGGCATATCTCCGCGTCGCGACGCACGCGTCGGTCTTCAGGAGCCCGCTCGCAACCGCCGATGCCGTCGCCAACGTCGAGAGCCTTCTCGGGCTGCCGCACGTGCAGACGACCGGCGAGCAGGACAGGTTCTGGACCGTCTGGCGCGACGTGACGGACGGGGCGAGCCTGAGCGGAAATCTGGTGCCTGATGCGCATCTCGTGGCGTTGATGCGCGAGAACGGCGTCCGGCGAATCTGGACCAGCGACCGCGACCTCCGTCGCTTCGACGGGATCGAGGCACGCGACCCGTTCGTCTGACCGGATCTAACCGGCGAGGCGAGCGATCAGCTTGAGCGGGCCGCGCGCGACGCCGCGCGCGTCGGCGGGGTGCGCGACGTCGCCGCACAGGAGGCCCGCCACGACCGCGAACACCCCCGGCGCCCGTGCCGCGGCGAAGACCGTCCGTGGATAGCGGTCGAAGGCGCGCTTTGCTGCCCACGACGCAGCGGCGTGCCGGTCGAGCGCCGCCGACAGCGCCGCTGTGTAGCCGTCCAGGCCGCCCGAGACGATCGCGTCCGCGGCGAGCCGGGCGGAGACGAACGCCTCGTACATGCCGTCGCCGGACAGCGGGTCGACGAGCCCTGCTGCGTCGCCGACAAGGAGCGTTCGCCCGGCGCCGGCGGGAGTGCCGAGCCGCCGCATCGGCAGGCGATGGCCCCGGATCCCGGTCAACGACTCCGGAGCGACGCCGTGGGCTTCGGCAAGGCGCGCGAGGTGCTCGCGGAGTCTCGGCCCCTCGCTGCCCCAGCCGCCGACACCGAGGTTCGCGTGATCGCCCTTCGGGAAGACCCAGCCGTACCCGCCGGGGAGCGCGGCGAGCTCGATCACCGCCGTCCGCTCGAGCCCGGCCTGCAGCGCCTCGAGAGGAACGTTCCCTTCGAGTGCAACACCTCGGACGATCGTGTGGTCGACGCCGATCGTCCGCGCGACCATCCCGTTCGCGCCGTCGGCACCGACGAGCACGCCGGCCAGCACCGTCTCGCTGCCAATCCGGGCCGCGACCCCTTTCTCGGATGGCTCGATCGCCTCGACTCGAGCGGCCTCCCGAAGCTCGGCGCCCGCCGCCACCGCCTGCTCGGCGAGGAAGGCGTCGAGCCGCCGCCGCTGCGTCATCCGGATCAGCGGCGCGTCGTGCTCGCGCGCAAAGCTCGAGCCGTAGCGCAGGCGAAGCTCGAAGCGATCGACGTCGCGCTCGACGACGGGGGAGGGGTCGACCGGGA
>DASSBI010000263.1:0-7499 GCA_035698965.1 Gaiella sp.
TCGGGGTCACTGCAGGCGGAGCGACGACCGAGGCGACGGTGAACGACTTCGACTGGGAGGCGGCGAGACGCTTCGCGGAGGCGAACACGAGGCTTCGTGTCGGCGATCTCCTGCTCGCGCCCGCTGCGGTGACGGCCGACGTGCCGCCTGGTGAGGCGATCGTGGACGTGGCCGGCCTCGGCCGCCTCGAGCTCGAGGTGGAGACGGCGTGAGCCACACCTTCCGCCGCCTCGACGGACTGCCGCCGTACGTGTTCGCGGTGATTCGCGACCTGACCCTCGAGCTCCGCCGCGCGGGCGAGGACGTCGTCGACCTCGGCTTCGGGAACCCCGACCTGCCCTCGCCGGCGGTCGCCGTCGCGAAGCTCCAGGAGGCCGCCGCGAAACCGCACAACCTCCGCTACTCGACCTCACGGGGCCTCCCCATGCTGCGCGCCGCGTGCGCCGACCTCTACCGGCGCCGGTTCGGCGTCGAGCTCGACCCCGAGACCGAGGTCGTCGCGACGATGGGTGCGAAGGAGGGGCTCGTCCACCTCATGTGGACGCTGGTCGAGCCCGGCGACGCCGCGCTCGTGCCGGCGCCGAGCTACCCGATCCACATCCACGCGCCGATCCTCGCGGGCGCGAGCGTCTTCCAGGTCGCGATGGCGCCGGACCAGGATCTCGTCGCGAACCTCGCGGACGCCTACGCTCGGGCCTCGCCGCGCCCTCGCGTGCTTCTCCTGTCCTTCCCGCACAACCCGACGACCGCGACGGTCGAGCTCGACTTCGTGGAGCACGTCGTCGGCTTCGCGCGCGAGCGGGAGATGCTCGTCGTCCACGACTTCGCGTACGCCGACCTCGCCTTCGACGGGCACGAGCCGCCGTCGATCCTCCAGGTGCCGGGCGCGCGCGACGTCGCGGTCGAGCTCTACACGCTCACCAAGTCCTTCTCGATGGCGGGCTGGCGCGTGGGCTTCCTCGTCGGGAACGCCGAGGTCTGCGGCGCCCTGGCGCGCCTCAAGAGCTGGCTCGACTACGGCACGTTCCAGCCGATCCAGATCGCGGCAATCACGGCGCTCAACGAGGCGCCGGACACGCCCGCCGAGGTCTGCGAGATCTATCGCTCGCGGAGGGACGCGCTCTGCGACGGCCTCGAACGGGCCGGGTGGTCGTTCCCGAAGCCACGCGGGACGATGTTCGCCTGGGCACCGGTCCCGGAGCCGTTCGCGGCGATGGGCTCGCTCGCCTTCGCCGAGCACCTCGCCCGCGAGGGCAAGGTCGCCGTCTCACCGGGATCGGGCTTCGGTCCGGGCGGCGAGGGCTTCGTCCGCTTCGCGCTCGTCGAGAACGAGCATCGGATCCGCCAGGCCGTGCGCGGCATCCGGCGCGTCCTGGAAGCCGGCCCGCCGGACCCGTAGGTCGAGCCGCCCGGACAGGGATACGACGTCGCCGATCACGACGAGCGCCGGACCGGGAAGGTCGCCCGCGACGTCCGCAATCTCCTCGAGCGTGGCGGTGACGACCTCCTGGTCGGGACGCGTCCCGCGGGAAACCACCGCGGCCGGCGTGGCGGCGGCCATCCCTGCGCGGATCAATCCGTCGGCGAGCTCGCCAAGCCGACCGAGACCCATGAAGAGGACGAGCGTCCCACCGGCCGCCGCGAGCGCGGCGTGGTCGGGCGGAGATCCGTCGGCCGCGTGCCCCGTGGCGATCGTCACCCGGTCCGCGACGCCGCGGTACGTCACGGGGATTCCAGCGGCGGCCGGGACGGCGGCGATCGCCGAGATGCCCGGGACGACCTCGAACGGGATTCCTGCCTCGGCGAGCGCGAGCGCCTCCTCGCCACCCCGGCCGAAGACGTAGGGGTCGCCGCCCTTCAGGCGGACCACCTCGAGGCCGTGTCGGCCGAGCCCGACGAGCAGGTCGTCGATCTGCGTCTGCAAGAGCCCGTCGCGCGGGATCCGCAGAGCATCGGCGGGCGTCTCGTCGACGAGCTCTGGCGCGACGAGGCGGTCGTACACGACGGCGTCGCACCGGCGGAGCAGCTCGAGGCCGCGGACGGTGATCAGCCCTGGGTCGCCGGGGCCTGCGCCGACGAGCGCGACCGTCATCCGAGCCGCTCCTCGACGAGGTCGCGGAAGAAGTCGCGCCGCGCCTCGTAGGTCGGGAGGTTCGCCTTTGCCCAGGGGCGCAGCTCGCGCAGGTCTCGCGCGAGGCGCACGTGCTCGCGCGTCACGAGCCGAGCGACGTCGTCGCGGAGCCGCTGCGCGAGCGCGGGTGAGGCGCCGCCCGTCGAGATCGCAACGGCGATCGGGTCGTCGCGATGGACGGCCGGAAGGATGAAGCTGCAGAGCTCGGGCACGTCGACGACGTTGCACAGCATCCCGCGTGCCTCCGCGTCGGCGTAGACACCCTCGTTCACCGACGTGGTCGAGGTCGCCGCGACGACGAGGAAGCGGGCTTCGAGATCCTCTGTCCTGTAGCGGCCGCGGATCAGCGCCAGCCGCCGCGAGCACGCGAGCGCCTCGACCCGCCCGGAGACCTCGGGTGCGACCACGGTCACGCGTGCGCCAGCGTCGAGAAGCCCCTCGATCTTCTCGAACGCGACCGATCCGGCGCCGACGACGAGCACGTCCCGGCCCGAGAGGTCGAGACAGGCCATGTAGTACCGCTTCTCGGTCACACCTCGACGCTCGTGACTCGGGCTCCCTGCCGGTCGAGCCGGATCGAGAGCTGCGGGCCGTCGGTCGCGACGGCGAGCGTGAACGAGCCCGGGCCGACCGCGGTCAGCGACAGCCGCCCGATCGCACGGCCGTCGAGCGCGGCCAGCGCGTCGTTGACCGCAGCGGCGCTCTCCGAGAGCTCGGCCCCGGTCGGCAGCTTCCGGAAGGCGCGCAGCGCGGCCTGCTCGCCGCCCGGGCCGTAGAGCGCGCGCACGCGGCCCGACTGGAGGGCGAGCGTGAGCAGTCGGTCGAGCTCGCCGGCATGGCGCTCTTCCAGCTCCGAGCCGTCGACGAGTATGGCGAGGAGGTCGTCGAGCAGATCCGCGTAGTCGCCCCCGTCGACCGCCGCGCGCACGGCCTCGACCTCCGCGCGCGCGACCTCGAGTTCCTCGCCCTTCAGCAGGACGGTCGTCACTCGGCGGCGTCCTCGCCGAGGATCGCGTGAAGCTCGTGCTCGAAGCCGCCCGTCTCGATCGAGCAGTGCATGCCGCACTCCTTGGGCGCATCCGTCTCCCACCACCACCGTCCGGCGCGCGCGGGCTCGTCCGGCGCGATCGCGCGCGTGCACGGCGCGCAGCCGATAGACGTGAAGCCGCGCTCGTACAGCGCGTGTGTCGGGACGTCGTTCTCGCGGAGGTAGTCCCGAACCTCGTCGTGCGTCCACTCGGCGAGCGGGTTCAGCTTCACGATCGCGTCGTGGTCGTGGTCGATCTCGACCTTGCGAATGTCCGTGCGCGAGGCCCACTGGTCGCGGCGCAGACCGGTGACCCAGCAGTCGAGCCCTTCGAGTGCGCGGTTGAGCGGCTGCACCTTGCGGACGTTGCAGCAGAGCAGCCGCTGCTCGACCGAGCGGAGAAACAGGTTCGGCCCGTGGCGGTCGACGAGGCGCTGCACCTGGCCGGCGTCGGGCGAGAGCAGCTCGAGCCGAAGGCCGGGGTACCGCTTGCGCAGCTCCTCGATCAGGTCGTGCGTCTCCTGCGGCAGCCGGCCGGTGTCGATCGAGAAGACCCGCACCGCCGGGTCGATGCGGTACGCCATGTCGATCAGGGCGACGTCGCCGTCCTGGAAGGCGGTCGAGAGCGAGAGCCGCTCGCCGAACCGCCCGAGCGCCCACTCGAGCACGTCCCACGGCTCGAGGCCCTCGAACTCGACCGACAGCTCCCCCGCCTCGAGGTCGTCCATCAGCTCGATGCTCGTCACGCCGCCGCCTCCTCTCTCCGGCTGCGTGCCGGCTCGCGCCCGGCCAGCACGCCGAGCTCGTCGTCCGTCGTCCTGTCGAGAAACGCCCGCAGGCTCTCGCCGTCCGCCCGCCCTTCGAGCCAGCCGCCGACGACACCGTGCACGAGCTCGTCGAGCTCCTGCGTCGGCACCCGCCGGAACACCGGGCGCGCGATGGCCGCGCTGGGCCCAAGCGCGCCGCGGAGGTAGACGTCGAAGGCCTGGCCCCGCTGCCCGTCCGCGTCGCGCGCGGTCGTCCCCTGGAAGCCGATGTCCGCGACCCAGTGCTGAGCGCACGCGTGTGGGCACCCGTCGAGGTGCAGCCGGAGCGACGCGACGTCCTCGCCGAATCGCTCCTCGAGCCCTCCTAACAACGCATCGAGCCGCGTCTTCGTCTCGGTCACGGAGAAGTTGCAGTGCGGCTCGCCGGTGCAGGCGATCCCGTTCCCGCGGAGCCCGCCGAGCTCGAGCGGCAGCTCCAGCTCGGCGAGCGCCGCCACGACGGCGCCGACGCCGGTGGCGGGCACGTTCGCGAGCAGAAGGTTCTGCTGCCGGGTGATCCTCGCGTCCGCGCCGAGCGGCTCGAGCAAGTCAGCGAGGGCGACGAGGCGCGCGCCGCCGAGGAGCCCGACGTGCACCGGCACGCCGATGCTCGTGCGCCCGTCGGGCTGGTTGCGGATCCCGAGGTGGCCGTCGGGCTCGACGTCGATGGGCGGGAGCGCGAAGGAGGGCAGCGCGTACCCGAGCCGCCGCTCGACCTCCTCGCGCACCCCCTCGGGGCCGAGCGCGTCGACCATGAACTTCATGCGCGACTTGACGCGAGAGACGCGCCAGCGGAGGTCGTCGCGCCAGGTGTCGAGAATCGCCCGAAGCACGGTGATCGCCTCGTCCGGGCGGACGAACACACCGAGATCACGCGCGATCCGGGGGACGGACGACAGCCCGCCGCCGACGAGGACGGCGAAACCAGGCGCGCCGTCGCGGAGCACCCCCACGAGCGAGATGCAGTTGATCTCCGGCGCGTTGCAGCGCGACGCGCACGCCGAGATCGAGATCTTGTGCTTGCGCGGCAAGTCGACGTAGTCCGGGTTTCCGGTGAAGAGGCGGTGCGCCTCCTCCAGCACCGGCGTCACGTCGAAGAGCTCGTCGTGCGCGATGCCGACCGCCGGGCAGCCGGTGATCGCCCGCACCGTGTCGCCGCATCCGCCCAGGCTCGTGAGACCGGCCGCGTGAAGCTCGTCGAACACGTCGGGCAGCGCCTCGAGCCGGAGGTTGTGGAGCTGCACGTTCTGCCGTGTGGTCAGCTCCGCTTCGCCCTGCCCGTGCCCGAGCGAGAGGCGGCCGATGGCGCGGAGTTGCGGCGCGGTCAGCCGCCCCGCCGCCAGCTTGACGCGGAGCATGAAGGTCCCGACCTTGGGCTTGTCGTGGTAGAGGCCCCACCACTTGAGCCGGACGACGTCCTCCTCCGCGACGTCGGCGTAGCCTGCGGCGATCAGCGCCGGGAGCTCGTCGAGCATGCCCAGCGGACCCTTCTCGCGCTTCAGCCGCTCGACCGGATTCCGCTTGAGCACGAACTCGAGCGACGGTGCCTCGGCGGCAGGCGCAGGGGTCAACACTTCAAAATCTATAGCAACGTTACTTCACTTGCGCAAGCGTCGACCCACGGCGGCGCCGCGCGGAGAGAGCCGAGGACGAGGCGGTACTACTCGACGGGCACGGCGCGCTGCGCGACGAGGGCGCGGGCGCTCCGGAGGGCTCCCGTGGGACGAGCAGTCCGGAAGAGGAGCATCATCGCAGCGACCCCGACCGTAACGTTGACGGCGGTGACGCCGACCTGCAGCCCGAGCGAGAACGAGACGGCCGCCGCCGTCGAGACCGCGCCCTGGAGGGCAAACGTCGCCAGGACCTGCTGCGTCCCGGCCCCGCCAGGGACCGGCACCAGCGTGGAGGCGCCGTTCAGCACGACGACGAGGGCGGCGGTCGCGAGGCTCGTCCGGATGTCGAACGCCGCGAGCACGAGCCACACGACGCCGATCCGGCAGGCCCAGGCCACGACCTGGAACGGCAGCACCGTGCAGGCGTAGCGGCCCGGCTGCCGCACGATCCGGACCCCCTGGGCCGCACGGCGCGCCAGCCGCCGCATCGGCTCGGGACGCAGACGGAACGCCAACACGATGCCGGCTGCCCCGACGGCGAGACCGAGTGCGCCGACCCCGACCGCGAGCGTGCCAGGAAGCGCGGGCAGCACCGGGAGAACGCCCGTCGCCCAGAGCACGCCGAGAAGCGCGCTGCCGATGAGCCCGTCGACGACGGTCACGACGGCGAGGGATGCCGCCAGTGTCGGCACGGTCGAGCCGACGATCTGCGTGCGGGCGATCAAGACCTTCGCCAACTCGCCGCCGCGCGCCGGCGTGAACGCGTTCATCGCCACGCCCGCGGTGTAGGCGCCGGCCACCGAGCGCACGGGGATCCGTCGCCCCGGGTACGCGGCGACCAGCACGCCTCGCCATGCGAACGACCGGAACGCGAGCGTTCCGAGCTGGAGGACGAGGGCCGCCAGGAGGAAGCGTCCGTCGAGCCCGCCGAAGCGATCGGATGCGGACTCGACGACGTCGACGAGCGACCCCGCGACGTTCATCCGAGGCTCCCCTCGGTCCCCTGAGACCCCATCGGCACAGGAGTGTAGACGCCGCCGAGGCCGGATCGGTTAGCGGCGAATCCCCCACATCGGGGCTCCACTCTTCCGCGCGTGATGCCGATCCAGCCGTCGATGCGGCGCGCCCTCCTCACGATTTTTCTGCTCGCTGCCCTGATCCCGCCCGCGGGCGCACAGGCGTCGCAGCTGATCGCCCGCGACGCGAAGGACGTCACGCTCCGCGTCAACGCGCGCGGCCAGGCGCTCGTCGGCTACGGCGCGAAGGGAAAGCAGTGGACAGTGCTGGCGTGGGGCGCGATCAACGCCAGGCATCCCGCGCCGGGGCAGGCCCAGGTCGCCTTCCACGTCGACTACTCGGGCGGCTGGGGCACGTACCGCAAGACGCTCTCCGCCGGGTTCGTCAACGCGTGCGGGAAGTACACCGGCCCGCAGCTCCCCTGGCTCGTGACCGCGTGCACCATGCGCGACGGGAGCCACTGGGCGCTCCAGTCGTGGCAGCGCGGGCTGCCCAACCTCGGGCTCGATCCGTGGAAGCCGCTGCAAGCCTCCTGGGAGCTCCGCCTGAGCCACTGGAGCGGTGACCTCCCGAAGCTCGAGATCTGGACGAACTGGGCGTACAGCAGGCGCTTCGATCATCTGTTCGGGCGACTCACGTACCTCGGCCAGCCCGCCTACGGCTTCGCGGCGTCGACGAGGGGCGTACCGGCGGACGGGTTCGGCCGCAACATCTACCTCGACACGCTCGACTCGGCCTACGGGCCGGGCTGGAAGCGCGAGAACAGCTTCCTCGCACACCGCGGCACGGGCGTGTTCTGCTACGGGCTCTACCCGCACGACCCGTACCCCGGCTACCCCGCGGTCGGGAAGCGCCCGGCCGGCAAGGGCACGCGCTACCGGGCGACCGTGATCGGTCCCGGCGTC
>DASSBI010000264.1:0-12392 GCA_035698965.1 Gaiella sp.
CAGGTCGCCGCTGACCCGGTAGTCGCCGCGGGCAGCGTGCTCGATGCGCGTCGACGCGAACTCGATGGTCGGGTTGTTCTCGACGTCGAAGAAGTCCGCGGAGCGAAGGTGCTCGTCGCGCCGCGGCTCGTTGGTGTCGATCGACGCCGCCTGGATCGACCCCCGGACCTTCGAGTCCTTGTAGTCCGGCGCGGCCTCGATCGTCCCCTCGAACTCGTCGAAGCGGCCGCGGACCGTCGAGATCATCATGTGCTTCACCCTGAACTCGACGGACGAATGCGACGCGTCGACGGTCCATGTCCCGGTCGGGACCCGGACGATGGCCCGATCGGTCTCGAGCTGTGTGGCCATGAGCGCGCCTCTCCTCGTCTGTCGTCCGGGTCTCCCCTGTCGCGGGTGGGGGCAAACGGCCGCATCACGTGCGGAGCACGTTCGCGTCCGTGAACTCGTCGAGCTCGTCTCGGCTGGTCGTCGAGAACTCGGAGACCACGGCGCCTTCCGGCCCGGCCTGGAACCAATGCAGCGTCCCGGGTGGGATCGTGTGCTGCATTCCCGGCCGGAGCTCGATCTCGCGCCGGACCGTGTACACGCCAGGTGGAGGTTCGCACGCCGGCTCGCGACTCGGCTCACCTTCGACGTAGAGGAAGACGAGGCCGCTGCGACAGCGGAACGTCTCCTCCTTCCCCGGCGTGCCCTCGAAGGGCGGATGTCGATGCTCCGGGCACGTCTGGCCGGGCCGTAGGACGAGCTCCTTCGCGCAGTAGCGGTCCGTGTTGACGTACACGACGAGCTGCAGGCCGGTCTCGGCGAGTCGCGAGAGGCCGAAGTCGACGACCTCGATGGCCTCACGCTCGTCGGGCGTCAGGACGATGCCCGCCTCGGCGAGCTTGTCGACCGCGTAGAGCTGGGCATGCCGACGCTCGCGCTCGTCGATCACGTCCCGACTATAGGTGTGCAGCGATCGACGTATCGTGTCCATCGTGGCCACGGCTGATCCCGTCACGTTCCTGATCGCGGTTGCTCTCGCGGCGGCGATCTCGGCCGGTGTGTTCGCGCACGCATCGAGGCACGGCAGCCAGCACGCGACGGCATGGGGCGTCGCGGCATTCCTCGCTGCCGGTATCGCGGTGCCCGTGTATTTCATCCGGTACTGGGCGCGTCGCGGAGCTCGCAACTAGCCCGTGCTGCCGCCCCTATCGATCCTCGACCTCGCACCGATCGTCGTTGGCGGGACGCCGGCGCAGGCGCTGCGGAACTCGATCGACCTCGTGCGGCACGCCGAGCGACTCGGCTACGAGCGTTACTGGGTCGCGGAGCATCACAACCTGAGCGGAATAGCCAGCGCGGCGACTTCGGTCGTGATCGCGCATCTCGCCGAGGCGACCGAGTCGATCCGGATCGGGGCGGGAGGGATCATGCTGCCGAACCACGCGCCGCTCGTGATCGCCGAGCAGTTCGGGACGCTCGAGGCGCTGCATCCGGGGAGGATCGATCTGGGGCTCGGGCGCGCGCCCGGCACCGACCAGGTCACGCTGCGCGCCCTGCGAGGCGATCCGACCGCCGACTCGTTCCCGCAGGACGTCCTGGAGCTCCAGGCACTGCTCGGCGATCCACTGCCGGGTCAGACCGTGTTCGCGATTCCCGGCGTCGGTTCACACGTGCCGCTCTGGATCCTCGGCTCGAGTCTCTACGGCGCGCAACTGGCAGCGGCGCTCGGGCTCCCGTATGCGTTCGCCTCGCACTTCGCACCCGATCTGCTGCTGCCGGCCCTCGAGGTGTACCGCGAGCGCTTCCAACCCTCGGAGCAGCTCCAGGAGCCCTACGTGATGGTCGCGGTGAACGTCATCGCGGCGGACGACGACGCGACGGCACAGCGGCTGTTCACGTCGGCGCAGCAGGCGTTTACCAACATCATCCGCGGCAGCCGGGCACAGCTGCCGCCTCCCGTCGACGACATGGAGGCGCATTGGTCGGCCGCCGAGAAGGCTCACGTCTCGAACGCCCTCAGCCGCTCGTATGTCGGCTCCGCGGACACCGTGCGACAAGGCCTCGAATCGGTCATCGCGGAGACGAAGGCCGACGAACTGATCGTCGCCGCCGCAATCCACGACCATTCGGCACGCGTCCGTTCGTACGAGATTCTCGCGACCGTTCAGCGGTCGCTCGGCGCCCGGCCGCCCGGCTGACCACTGCGAGTCGGCTGCGCGGGTGTCGGTTCGAGCTTCGCGGGGTAACCAGCATCGGTTGACGGTCGAAGCACGTGACGTAGGGATCGATCTGATTCCGGCGGAGGACGAGCCGGGCGACGATCTGTCTCGCCTTGCCGCCCGCGTGGCCGTCGGGACTCTCGTCGTCGTCGGGATACTGGTCGCGGCCGTCCTGGTCTGGGAGGCACGGCTCGTCGTCGCGCTGCTCTTCAGTGCGATCATTCTCGCCGCGACGATCCGACCCGGCGTCGACTGGCTGGAACGCCGGGGAATTCGGCCCGGGATAGGCGTTGTTCTTCATTACTCCGTGCTCGTAGCCCTGATCGGGGTCGCCTTGTGGCTCGTCGTACCGGCCGCCGTCGATCAGGTTCAGGGGGCACTCGGCGACCAGCACCGCCTCCGTGACGAGGCTCAGCAGTCGACAGGGATCAAGCACGACATCCTGATCGCGCTCGACCGGAAGCTGAACGATCTGCCGTCCGGCTCACGTCTGATCGACCCCGCGTTCGAGTACGGCCGTATGGCGTTCGAGGTGATCCTCGGCACGTTCTTCGTTTTCGCGGCCTCGGCGTACTGGATCATCGAGCGTCAGCGCGCCGTGGACTTCGTCTGTTCGCTCCTCCCGCGGCCGAAACGCAAGACGGTTCGTGACTCCTGGACGCTGATCGAGCTCCGACTCGGAGCCTTCGTCCGCGGCCAGGCGATTCTCGTCGTCATCGTCTCGACCGTCCTCTCGGCCTGTTTCTGGGCGATCGGACTGCCCTACTGGCTCCTCGTCGGCGTCTTCGCCGGTGTCGTCGAGATCGTGCCCGTCATCGGCCCACTCCTCGCGGGAGTCCTTGCGGTCGGCGTTGGCCTCTCCGTGTCGGCACACCTCGCAGTTCTTGCCGCCGCGGTGGTCATCGGCGTGCGCCTGCTCGAGGACTACATCGTCATCCCACGCGTCCTCGGACATTCTGTCGGCCTCTCACCGTTGGTCGTGCTCGTCTCGGTCACGACGGTCGGCCTCGTGCTCGGCGGCTTCGCCGTGATTCTCGCCGTCCCGATCGCGAGCATCGTCGTGACGCTCATCGACATCGTCGTGCGGGAGAAGGATCCGGCGGAGGAGCCTGCACCGTCCGTTCTGTTCCCCGCGAAAGACACGGAATGAGCAGGGACGCAGCCAGTATTTCTCGCGAACCCCGGTAATGAAACGCAGCGCCGTCACAGCGGGCGACACACCCTCGGGCGTCGCGCATGCGCTGGAGCGTTTCGACGCCGTCCTCGGAGACGCGGTCGAGCGGGCCGTGCGGGTGCACCATCGTCGTCGTCTGCGGCGCGTCGGTTGGCTTTCTGCCCTGGATGCGCCCGCATCGTTCGTCGCTCCGCACGCGTTCTCGCCGCAGGAGGGCAATCGCGTCGAGGTGCTGGTGGATGGAGCCGTTGCACTCCCGCGCATCGCGGCCGCGATACGCGCCGCCGAGCACTCCGTCGACCTCGCCGGATGGTTCTTCAGCCCCGACTTCGAGCTGACGCGAGGATCTGAGCGGCACGTCCTCTCGGGACTGCTCCGGGAGACCGCCGGGAGGGGCGTCGACGTGCGTCTCCTGGCCTGGGCAGGGGCGCCTCTACCACTGTTCCGGCCTGGGCGGCGCCAGGTCGAGGACGTGATGACCGAGCTGTCCGACGGTGTTCGGCTTCGTCTCGCTACCGATCGTCGGGAGCGGCCAATGCACTGTCATCACGAGAAGCTCGTGATCGTCGACGGCCGTCAGGCGTTTGTCGGCGGGATCGACCTCACCGACCTCGACGGCGACCGGTTCGACAGTGGACGTCATCCGATTCGGAACGGGAACGGCTGGCACGACGCCACCATGCTCGTCGAAGGGCCTGTCGTCGCAGATGTCGCCCACCACTTCGGGATGCGCTGGTGGGAGGTGACCGGCGAGCGGCTCCCGACCCCCGACCCGCCGGAGCCTGCGGGCGACTTCACGGTGCAGGTCGCGCGAACCGTCCCCGAACGCGTCTATGGCAGCCTCCCGCTAGGCGATTTCTCGATCCTGGAGGCGTACGTCGGAGCCCTGCGGGCGGCCCGCACCCTCGTGTACCTCGAGAACCAGTTTCTCTGGTCGAGCGAGATCGTCGAGAACCTCGCCGATCTGCTCAGAAGGCCGCCATCGGACGAGTTCCGGATGGTCGTGGTGCTGCCCGCGCACCCGAGCACGGGCGCGGACGACACGCGCGGCCAGCTCGCGGTGCTCACCGACGCCGATGTGGATCGGCGACTGCTCTGCTGCACGCTCGTTGCGCGGGGGAACGGCGCGACCGAGGCGGTCTACGTTCACGCCAAGATCGGCATCGTCGACGACCGTTGGCTGACCCTCGGCTCGGCGAACCTCAACGAGCACTCGCTCTTCAACGATACGGAGGTCAACCTCCTCGTCGACGATCCCGCGCTGGCGGCGCCGACACGCCGCCGCTTGTGGGCCGAGCATCTGGAGCTACCCCTCGAGGCGGTTGCCGGTGATCCGACGACGCTCGTCGACGACGTTTGGCGCCCGACCGCCACCGAGCAGCTGGCGCGGCGCCGGGCAGGCGCTCCGGCGACGCACAGGCTCCTCCTGCTCCCGGGCGTCTCGCGCCGCGCGCGCCGCCTCTTGGGCCCGATCCAGAGCCTGCTCGTCGACGGCTAGAGGTTACGCCAGCGCCTAGCCCCCGAGGTCGGCGTCGTAGATACGGACGAGGCCGGCGGAGTCACCCTGCTCCCGTCCGGGTCTGCTGCGGAACAGGGTGACGTGTGCGCGGTGCCGATCGAGGGCGAGCTCACCGATGGAGTTGTGGAAGGTCCGTCGGCTGGAGATCGTCCAGGTCGCCACCGGCGGCCGTACACCGCAAGCTCGGGCCAGCGCGGAGAAGACGACGGCCGCCGCACGCGAGCCGGTCAGTTTCACGATGCGGCGCTCGGCCTGATTGAGCGGATTGCGGAAGGGCGAGCACACGACCTGGTGGACGCGGCTCGCGCCCGCATCGGCGCCGAGATCGACCGAGGCGACATAGCTGGTGTGGACGTCGCCGCTCAGGATGGTGATGGTGGCCGGCGGGTCGTCAGCACGGCTGATCGATCGGAGGAGTTCCGTGAGGTTGCGAAACGACTGCTGGTACGCCGCCCAGTGCTCGAGGTCGACGGCCCGCCGGAGCCGTTCGCCCAGACGCTGCGCGACGGCACCCCAGGCGCCGTCACAGACGGCCTCGTTCCAGGCCTCGAGGTGGTGGATGCCTGCGGGAAGGAAGGCCGGCAGGCTCGTCGCCAGGATGAGGTGGTCAAAGCGACCGCTTGCGTGCTCGGCGATCCACTCCCACTCCTCCTCGTCGACCATGTCGCGTCGCCCCTCGACGGTGACGCGCGCCGCGCGCGAATCGATCACCACGAGACGGGAGCGTCCGAAGTCGCGGTAGTAGGCCCACCTGCTCGCGGCCGATTCGCGATCCCACTGCCGGGCGAGCGTGCGCAAGCGGGGTCCGCCGTCCTCGTCCTCGCTCAAGTCGTGCAGGAGCGTCTCCTCCGCCAGCTCGGGGGGCGACAGGTTTCCGAGGTGCTGGTAGAGCCAGTACGACATAAAGGCTCCTGTGATTCGGTCGTCCCACCAGGACAGCCTGCGCATCTCCTCGACCCATGAGTCGGAGATGTTCCAGTCGTCGTTGACGTCGTGGTCGTCGAAGATCATGGTGCACGGCACCGTCGACAGCAGCCAGCGGATGTCGGGGTCCGACCATGACTCGCGATACAGGCGGGTGTACTCCTCGAAGTCCGCAACCTCTTCGCCCGGAGGCTCACGTGCGTCGCGGCGCGACCGGATGAATGCGGCGGTCTCCGGCGGCACATGGTCGGCGTACACCTGGTCTCCGAGCAGTAGGAGTGCGTCGGGCCAGGGAACCTCTCCCTGCTGGAGCCGTCTCGAATACGCCCAGAGAGCGTCGACCTCGAGCCCCTCCACGTGCTCGGCTTGTGACAGGGAATACGGCGGTCGCTCCGGCGCCCCGACACGGCAGGAGCCGAAGACCAGTCGCGCCTCCCGCTCTCCTTCGCGCGTCCGGATCACGGGGCGCGGCCGGCCGTCGTCCGGAGGCCAGACGCGCTTGCCGTCCAGACGGACGTCGTACGGCGTCACCGTCCCCGGCTCGAGGTTCTCGATGAGGACGAGCGCATAATGGTGCCCCTCGACGGTGAACGTTCGCGCTCGATGCCCGAGGACGGTGACCTCAGCGGGCCGAGCGGTCTCGACCCACACGGTGGCAGTCGTCGTACCTGCATACCGAAGCAGCGGTCCGACGAGGAGATCGGGCTCCGACGCAGCGGCGGACATGACGCGTGATCGTACGGGCCGGCGACACGTGCGCGCGGCAAACCGGCGCTACGGCTGGACTGCCGGCGACGAGCCAGACCTTCCCTCGGAAGCGGCGATGTCGGTTGCGGTCTTCAACGGGGCGCCGAAGCTGAGGAAACGGCCGCCGAAGGCGATCGCGCAGACAGCGAACCACGCCCACCCGAACGCGAGCCCTGCGATGACGTCCGAGAGCCAATGGACTCCGAGCATCACGCGGCTGCACGCCACCGCCACCGCGACCGCTGCCGCCGCGCCGGCGATCAGAGCGCGTGCGCGCGGAGGTCGACGACGCGCGACCACGAGCGCCACCGCTGCGTACAGCGCCGCCGCCGTCGCCGAATGGCCACTTGGAAAGGACGGGCCGAGCGTTGCCGCGGCCGGGTTGAAGCTCGGCCTGACTCGGTCCAGCAGCTGCTTGATGGTGGTGACGAGGACGATTTCGCCCACGACGACCGAGATGAGGAACACCGGCACCCATCTGTTCGGAATGCGCATGACCTCGACGACCGCCACGACGAGGATGACGATGACCACGGCATATGTGCTCGCGAGATCCGTGACCCGCTGGAGCGCCTGCGTCGAGAGATGCGTCCCGTGGTCGACCTGCCATTGGCCGACGCTGTTGTCGATCGACACGAGTTCCGCGTTGGTGCGCATGAGGTAGGCGAGTAACCCGAGGACGAGTCCCCCGCCCATCGCGGCAACGAGCGCAAGCGTGAGCGCGAGGCCTGTCGCACTGGCCGGGTCGAGGCGGCTGCGCAGCGTCCTCGACAACCACGGGTGGCGTGCCGCTTCATGGCCGAGCTTCTCTCCCGCGGCCTGCGCAGGAGCCTGGCCGACCACGGGTGTCGGATACCGACTGCCCAGCAGGAACACCAGGAATCCCGCGACGGTCGCGACGAGCAAGAGAATCAGGAACGGCATCTGTGAATCACGCGTGCCTCTCGGTCCGGGAGCACCCCCACCACCATGAGGGTTGGCCAGGATTGGGGCTGGGTAAACCCGCCGGCATGGCAACAGTCGAGCAACATGCCGGCCGGGGAACGCTCGACAGGGCGCCGGTCGACGCGTCATCTATGGCCACGACAGCGGATCGCGCACGCTCCCGGCGGCCTACGACCCCGGACGTGCCGTTACTCGAGGCAAGGCCCCAATCCTGGGCCGAGTCCTTCTCGCGGCGCATCGGAGCAGAGCGGCCGGTAGCAGTCTTCCTGGCGGCCGTGGTACTCGGGTACGCAGCTCTCCTCGCCGCCATGATCGGCTTGGGGCTCGTGTTGACCCAGTTGCTGTTGCCGCTCGGAGGGTTCGCGACGCGGGACGAGAGCATCAATCGATGGCTGGCCGACCACCGTGACCCGACGCTCGAGCACCTTTCCTGGATCGGCTCGACGCTGGCCGGAGGCGTCGTCATCCCCGTGGTGGTGGGTGCCTGCCTCGTCGCGTTGCTCGCCTTCCGTCGGTGGCGTCTGGCCGCCTTCGTGCTGTTCGTCATCTGCGTCGAGTCGGGCGCATACCGCGCGACGACCTTGGTCATCCACCGCGATCGCCCCGACGTGGATCGCCTGGAGAGCCTTCCCGTCGACGCGAGCTTCCCCTCTGGCCACACGGCCGCGGCGCTGGCCCTGTACGGCGGCTTGTTGCTGGTGCTCGCGTCGTGGGCGCGCCGCACAACCGTCACCGTGGCGGCGTGCGCGCTGCTCGTCGCGATCCCCCTGTTCGTCGCCTGGGCGCGCATGTATCGCGGCATGCACCATCTGACCGACAGCGTCGCCGGTCTGCTCCTTGGCGCGGGCGCGCTCGTCGTAACCGTGTTCGCCGCGCGCGCCGCGGGCGCCGCGGCGGCTCGTCGGGACGCTCGTGGCTCCATCGACGGGAAGCGCGAGCGGGCATGAGCAAGGTCGCAGTGATCGCCCATGCCGGCAAGTCGGTGGGTGGCGGGCTCGAGGAGCTCCGCCAGACGCTCTCGCGCGCCGGTGTGACCGATCCGATCTGGTCGGAGGTGCCGAAGAGCCGCTTCGCGCCCAAGCGTGTCCGTGCGGCGCTTGAGGACGGGGCCGAGCTGATCTTCGTCTGGGGCGGCGACGGGATGGTGCAGCGGTGCGTCGACGTTCTCGCCGGGAAGGGGATTCCTCTCGCGATCGTCCCGGCCGGAACGGCGAACCTCTTCGCCTCCAGCCTCGACCTTCCGCAGGACATCCCCGAGGCGGTGCAGATCGGACTGCACGGGTCGGAGCGCCAGCTCGACGTCGGAAAGATCAACGGCGAGCGGTTCACGGTCATGGCGGGAGCAGGGCTCGACGCGCAGATGATCCAGGATGCCGACGGCGGGCTGAAGGACCGCTTCGGCCGCGTCGCGTACATCTGGACGGCCTCGAAGCAGCTGCGCGGCGACCCTTTCAAGGCTCGGATCGAGGTGGACGGCGAGCTCTGGTACAAGGGCAAGGCGAGCTGCGTCCTCATTGGAAACGTCGGCTCGCTGTTCGGCGGGGTCGAGGTCTTCGAGAATGCGCGCCCGGACGACGGTCTGCTCGAGCTCGGCGTCACGAACGCCGAGGGCATCGGCCAGTGGGCGCGGACGATCGCCCGAACGGCGATCGGTACGACCAGCAGCTCGCCTTTCGTCCAGACCACGAAAGTCGAGAAGGTCGAGGTGGAGCTGAGCCGCAAGGTCCGATACGAGCTCGACGGCGGCGAGCGCACCACCGTCAAGCATCTGAAGGCGAAGGTCGAGCCGAAGGCGATCACGGTGCGTGTGCGCGACGGCGCCTGACCGCACGCACGAGGAGAAGCACATGACCGACACCCCCAACAGCAGTGCGTTGCACACGGCCCGGGCGGCTCGTGAAGGCGTCGTCCGATCGGATGGGTTCGAGTGGCTCTCGCGTTCGGGTTTCGTCGCGCGCGGGCTGATCTACGCCATCATCGGCGTCCTGGCGCTCAAGCTCGCGCTCGGACACGGCGGCAAGCTCACGAATCAGCAAGGCGCCCTCCACACCGTCGTCGAGCAACCGTTCGGCAAGGTCCTGCTCACGCTCGTTGCGGTCGGCCTCGGCGGCTACGCGCTCTGGAGACTCGTCCGTGCGGCGCTCGGACGCGGCCCCGAGGGCTCGGACACCGGGCTCGATCGGGTCGCGGCGCTCGCCAGCGGCCTCGTCTATCTCGGAATGTGCATCGTCGCCGTCCGGATTCTCGTCGGGTCCCCGAAGGCCTCGGCGAGCCCCGACAAGACCACGGCAGGTGTCCTCGGCTGGCCCGCCGGCACCTGGATCGTGGGTGCAGCCGGGCTGGTCTTGATAGGCGTCGGCCTCTATCAGGGGTACCGCGGCCTCACAAAGGACTTCCTGGCCGACTCGAAGACCGAGGAGATGGGGCCGCTCATCAGGACGTGGATCGGGTGGATCGGGCTCGTCGGGCATCTCGCGCGGATGGTCGTCTTCACGCTCGCCGGAGCCTTCCTCGTGAAGGCCGCAGTCGAATACGACCCGCAGGCGGCCGTCGGGATCGACGGCGCGCTCGCCAAGCTCCTGCAGCAGCCGTACGGCCCGCTTCTCCTGGGACTGGTCGCGGCCGGGCTGATCGCCTTCGCCATCTACTCGCTCAGCGACGCTCGCTTCCGCCGAATCTAGGCGAGGCGTGACCGGCACCGGACGGTCCCACGACGTGAACACCGCGTAAAGACAGAGACGAGCCCGAACGCGTCGAGGAGGTTGATGGAGCTGCCGCGGAGCCGACCGAGCTGGTGCCGGGAGCACGAACCGTGGGCGTACGGCTCGCCCGAGTTCGATCGCAGGCCGCGCTCTTGCGTCCGACAATTTCTGTGGGAAAGGCAATTCTGTGAAGGTTGACAAGGCGTAGCTGATGGGGTGCGGCAATGCCGGAAATAGACGTCGCCCCGGATGTCTTTTCCCAACGGGGGCCGCGAGACTTGCATGATGGGTACAGCACTCGAGACCACGACATCCGCCGTTGACGGTGCGCCGTGGAGCAGCTGAGCGCCACCCGTAGCGAGTTGCTCGCACGGCGTGTGCAGATCGCTCTGGCAAGCCAGGGCCGCGACCTGTTGAAGGAGAAACGTGCTGCCTTGATGGTCGAGTTCGGACGTCTGAGCACCGGCATCCTGGAGGCCGTCGAGACGCTGGGGGGTCGGGCAGCGGCGAGCGCGGGGGCGTTGAGCGATGCGGTCGCGTTCGACGGGTCGGGGGCGGTGGGCTCGGCCGCGATCGCGGCCTCGGGCGACATCGCGACGCGCCTGTCGGCCACGAGCGTCGCCGGTGTCAGCGTGGTGGAGTTGGAGCACGATCGGATCTCCCGCGCCCGGACGGGCCGCGGTTACAGCCTGGTCGCGACGACCCCACACATCGATGTCGCAGCTGCCTCCTTCGAGAGACAGCTCGACCTCCTGCTCGATGTCGCGGCAGCGGAGCTCAGTCTGCGGCGGCTCGCCGGGGAGATCTCGCGGACGACGCGGCGCGTGAACGCGCTCGAGCACGTGGTCGTGCCCCGTCTCGAGCGCGAGCGCGCCGTGATCATGATCGTGCTCGCCGAGCGGGAGCTCGAGGATCGAGTCCGGCTGAGACGGGCGCGGGCGGCGGGGCGCCGCCGCCGGCGCGCGCGGGAGGTGGTCCTATGAGCAGCGACGGCGATGGCGAGAGCGTCAGCCCGGCACTCGGCTCGGTCCGGCGGCTCGAGGGGGCATTGGAGGCGAGCTCGGCGGAGCGTGCGGCTGCCGAGTCACGCCTGCAGGCAGCCCGTTCCGAGGCATCGCGCCTCCTGGCCGCTGCCCGGAAAGACGCTGCCGCCGCGGTGGCCGCACGGCGCCGCAGCGTCCTCGACTCGGCGGAGGAGGACGTGGCAGGGATCCATCGAGAAGGGGAGGCGCGCGCGACCCAGCTGCGAGCAGACGCCCGTCAGGGTCGGGAGGCCGTGGTCGACGCAGCCGTCGCGCTCATCCTCCCAGCCGGCGACGAGCCCGAGGTGTAGTCCCGTGCTGGTGCCTATGACGAAGGTGCAGATCATCGGCCGCAAGCCGCACGTGGAGGCGGTTCTCGACTGCCTGTACCGGCTCGGGTTGCTCCAGCTCGCGAGCGCCTACGAGGAGCGAGAGCTCGAGCTCGTGCCCTTCCCCGGAGAGAGCGAGCGCGCCGAACGCGCCGATGAGCTGGGCCTTCTGGTCGCACGGCTCGAAGGCCTGCTTGCGCTCGCCGGCAGCTCGAACGATTCCCAGGTGTCCGTCGAAGCGGCGGACGCAGCCGGTATCAGCCGTGAGCTGCGCGCACTCACGCCGCTGGTGGAGCCACTGGCCAACCGGATCGAGGATCTGCGAACCGAGCTGACCGTCCTGCCGCGCTACATCGAGCCGCTCCGCCACCTGCTGCCACTCGTTCCCGAGCTCGCCGAGCTCGACGAGAGCGAGATCCGTGCCCTGGAGCTCGATACGATCGCGCTCGTCCTCAACACCAATGACGAAGCGGTCGTGGACGCATTGCGAGATGCTCTGCGGACGGAGCTCGGAGATCGCTTCGCGCTCGTGGCGGCGCCGGTCGACCCGGACGCGATCGGGTGCATGATCGTGATTCCGCACAAGGTGACGCAGGGAGTGCAAGCACTCCTCGGTCGCGAACGCGTCAGGCAGATGGCGTTGCCGTCACGCTACGAGGATCTTTCATTCCATGGGGCTGTGACTGCGATGGAGAGCCGGCTGCACGAGATCCCGGCCGAGCTCGACCAGGCGCAACAGGAGTTGCATGCGTTGCTCGGGCCCCGTGCGGCGGCATGGCGAGCCGCGCGCGAGAGACTTCTGGTCAGCATCGAGCGGATCGAG